>JBKHWX010000273.1:0-11383 GCA_046566325.1 Actinomycetes bacterium
ACATGACCCGCTCGATCTCCTTCTCCCGCCCGATGACCGGGTCGAGCTTCCCCTCCCGGGCCGCCTGGGTGTAGTTGCGGCCGAACTGGTCGAGGACGAGCGAGCCCGCCGGCGTGCCCTCCTGCTGCGCGCCGGGGCCGACGCCGGCAGCGGCGCCCTCCTTGCCCTGGTAGCCGGAGATCAGCTGGATGACCTGCTGCCGGACCTTGTTCAGGTCGGCGCCGAGCTTGACGAGCACCTGGGCGGCGACGCCCTCGCCCTCGCGGATCAGGCCGAGCAGGATGTGTTCGGTGCCGATGTAGTTGTGGCCGAGCTGCAGCGCCTCGCGCAGCGACAGCTCGAGGACCTTCTTCGCCCGCGGGGTGAAGGGGATGTGCCCGGACGGCGCCTGCTGGCCCTGCCCGATGATCTCCTGCACCTGCTCACGGACAGAGTCCAGCGAGATGCCGAGGCTCTCGAGCGCCTTGGCGGCGACGCCCTCGCCCTCGTGGATCAGGCCCAGCAGGATGTGCTCGGTGCCGATGTAGTTGTGGTTGAGCATCCTGGCTTCTTCCTGTGCCAGGACGACAACGCGACGGGCTCGGTCGGTAAACCTCTCGAACATCAAGTACTCCTCGCGAGCAATCGGCAGTGGGTGAGGGACCGCTGCGACGCGTTCGATGCTAGCCCCGGCCGCAGGTGGAGGCTCTCCATCACATCGGCCGCTACCAGATCGTGACTGAATGGTTTGGTGACATAGAGAACAACTGTGCGGGGAGAGGCGCTGTTCCTCCTAGAACGTTCGCTGGTGGCGTAGCAGCGTGGGCCCTGACGTGGTCGTGAGGGGCCCTGACCGGCCCCCGGCACGCCGGCGACCGGCGCAGCCCGCGGGGGCGGCGTGCGAGGATCTGGCGGCGATGGCCACCCTGCTGATCGTCCACCACACGACCTCCCCGGCCCTCGAGGCCATGTTCGACGCCGCGCTGTCCGGCGCCACGGACGACGCTCTCGATGGTGTCGACGTCCGTCGCCTCCCCGCCCTGGCCGCCACGCCGGTGGACGTGCTGGCCGCGGACGGCGTGCTGCTCGGGACGCCGGCCAACCTGGGGTACATGTCCGGCGCGCTGAAGCACTTCTTCGACCAGGTGTACTACCCGTGCCGGGACGCGACGCAGGGCCGCCCCTACGGGTACTACGTCCACGGCAACAACGACACGACCGGGGCCGCGAGGGCCATCGAGAGCGTCGCGACAGGGCTTCAGTGGCGCCTCGCGGCCCGGCCCGTCGTCGTCCTCGGGGGGCCGGCGAAACCGGACCTCGAAGCGTGCTGGGAGCTCGGCGCGACGCTGGCGGCGCAGCTGATGGACGACGCCTGAGGCGGCTCGTGGGGTCGCGGCGGCCCGAGGAGCCGTCCAGACTGGCCGTCATGAGCCGTCGCCTGCGCGCACTGCCGGCGGCAGCGGCCGCCGCGATCGGCGCGGTCGCCGTCCGCGACCTGCTGCAGCGGGAACACTCGCTGCTGCGCAACTTCCCGATCCTCGGGCACGCCCGGTACCTGCTCGAGGAGCTGGGGCCGGAGCTGCGGCAGTACATCGTCGCCGGCAACAACGAGGAGCGGCCCTTCACCCGTGACCAGCGCCGCTGGGTGTACGCGTCGGCGAAGAAGGAGAACAACTACTTCGGCTTCGGCACGGACAACGACATCGAGTACACGGCCGGCTACCCGATCATCAAGCACCGCACGTTCGGGCGAGCCGTGCCGCCGTCCTCGCCCGAGGCCGCCCAGCACGTGACGCTGCCCTCGGCGAAGGTGCTCGGGGGCCCGCGACGCCGCGCGAAGGCGTTCCGCCCGGGCTCCGTCGTCAACATCTCGGCGATGAGCTTCGGCTCGCTCTCCGGCAACGCCGTCGAGGCGCTGAACCGGGCTGCCGGGATGGCCGGCTGCCTGCACAACACGGGCGAGGGCGGCCTGTCGCCGTACCACCGCAACGGCGGGGAGCTCGTCTTCCAGATCGGGACCGCGTACTTCGGCTGCCGCGACCGTCAGGGCCGTTTCGACCTCGCTCGCCTCAAGGACGTCGTCGCCGGCGCTCCCGTCCGCGCACTCGAGATCAAGCTCAGCCAGGGGGCCAAGCCGAGCCTCGGGGGGCTGCTCCCCGGCGCCAAGGTGTCGGCCGAGATCGCGGAGATCCGGGGCATCGACCAGGGCAAGGACTGCGTGAGCCCGTCGCGGCACGCGGAGTTCTCCGATACCGACTCCCTGCTCGACTGGGTCGAGCTGCTCGCGGCCGAGACGGGCCTGCCCGTCGGCATCAAGTCCGCCGTCGGCGACCTGACCTTCTGGGAGGAGCTCACGTCGCTCATGGAGCGCACCGACCGGGGGGTGGACTTCGTCACCGTGGACGGCGGCGAGGGTGGCACCGGCGCGGCGCCCCTGATCTTCACGGACAGCGTGTCCCTGCCGTTCCAGCTCGGCTTCAGCCGCGTCTACCGGACGTTCGCCGAGCGGGGGCTGCACGAGCAGGTGACGTTCATCGGGAGCGGCAAGGTCGGCCTGCCCGACAACGCCGTCGTCGCCTTCGCGCTGGGCTGCGACCTGGTGAACGTCGCCCGCGAGGCGATGCTGTCCATCGGCTGCATCCAGGCGCAGAAGTGCCACACCGACACCTGCCCGACCGGTGTCGCGACCCAGAACCCCTGGCTCGCGCACGGGCTCGACCCCGCCCTGAAGTCGGTGCGTGCCGCGAACTACATCCGGACACTGAGGCGGGACCTCGTGAAGGTGGCCGAGGCGTGCGGGGTCGAGCACCCCGGGCTGATCGACGCCGACTCCGTCGAGGTGCTCGACGGGCGGACGTCGGCCACGCCCCTGCGGGAGGTGTACGGCTACGAGCCGGGGTGGGGGATGCCGTCGCCGCCGGACCAGGAGGAGATCATCCGTCTGATGACCGCCACCGAGCCGCAGGGCGACAGCGCCCGTCCCTCGCCGACCTCCGTCGGCTGACCTTCAGTGCTCGCACGAGGACCGGTGCTCGCCCGAGGAGCTCAGCGCTCGCCGTGCGCGGCGGCGTAGGCCTCCCGGATCTGAGCTGAGATGCGCCCGCGGTCGCTGACCTCGTGGCCGTTCTCGCGCGCCCAGTCGCGGATCTCCGTGTTCGAGGGGCCGCCACCGTTGGACGACGCGACGGCCTGCTTGCCGGAGCGCCCTCCGCCTCTGCGGCTGGTGCTGCGTCCGGCGACACGGCGTGCGTGCCCGATCCAGCGGGCGAGCGAGTCCCGGAGAGCGGTGGCGTTGTCGTCGTTGAGGTCGATCTCGTAGCTCACGCCGTCGAGCGCGAAGGTGACCGTCTCGTCCGCGGCGCCCCCGTCGACATCGTCGACCAGGATGACCTGAACCTTCTGAGCCATTAGATTTTCACCTACCTTTCCACGGCCATAGGACAATGGCCGAGGGATTTGGGGATTGGATCACCAAGAACATGCTGAGCATGCCTCAGATTCGCTTTGGCGTCAAAGTCCTGGGGCGTGTCGGGTCTTCACGATCCACCCGTATGGCGGACCGTTCTCGGCCTGCCGGCAATTAGGCTTGCGAACCTCGGCTCTGCTGCTGCGGCTCGTTCCCGCGACCGCCTCGGGCGTGGGCTTTCTCGGCTACCCGCTCGGCCGCCGCGCGTTCCTTGCGGTCCAGCTCCGCAAGCGCCGCACGCTCGTTCCGGTCCGCCCCGATCACCGACTTCATGATGACGTAACACAGAATTGCTCCACCGAGCGGTGGAATCAACGCGGCGATGGCGTCCACGCGGGACAGGATACGTCAGCCGTGTCCGGGCCAGGCAGCGGCCGGGCGGCCGCCTGCTCCTACTCGGGCTTGACCAGCGGGAAGAGCATCGTCTCCCTGATCCCGAGGCCGGTGAGGGCCATCAGGAGGCGGTCGACCCCCATCCCCACCCCACCCGCCGGGGGCATGCCGTGCTCGAGGGCGCGCAGGAAGTCCTCGTCCACGCGCATGGCCTCCTCGTCCCCCAACGCCGCCAGCCGGGCCTGCTCCTCGAAGCGTTCCCGCTGCACCACCGGGTCGTTCAGCTCGGAGTACCCGGTCGCCAGCTCGAACCCGCGCACGTAGAGGTCCCACTTCTCGACGACGCCCTCGACCTCGCGGTGGGCCTTCACGAGCGGGGACGTCTCCACGGGAAAGTCCCCGACGAAGGTGGGCGCCTCCAACGTCGCGCCCACCGCCTCCTCCCACAGCTCCTCGACGAGCTTTCCGTGGCTCGCGTGCTTGGGGTCTGTCTCGATCCCCACTCGGGCGGCGATCGACAGCAATTCCTCCACCGAGGACCGAGGCGTCACCTCGACGCCTATGGCCTCCGACAAGGACGGGTACATCGAGAGGGACCGCCACTCGCCACCCAGGTCGTACTCCGAGCCGTCGTGCAGCCGGACGACGGTGCTTCCCATCGCATCCTTCGCCGCGGTCTGGACGAGCTCTTGGGTCAGCGCGGCCACCGCGTTGTAGTCCGCATAGGCCGCGTAGAACTCGACCATCCCGAACTCGGGCGAATGGGTGGAGTCAGCGCCTTCGTTCCGGAAGTTCCGGTTGATCTCGTAGACCCTGTCGACGCCGCCGACCACGGCCCTCTTGAGAAAGAGCTCCGGGGCGATCCTGAGAAACAGGTCGATCCCCATCGCATTCGAATGGGTGCGGAACGGCCGCGCCGCCGCACCGCCGTGCAGTGTCTGCAGCATCGGCGTCTCGATCTCGATGAAGCCGTGGCGGTGGAACGTCTCGCGCAGGCTCCGGACGACGGCGGCTCGCAGGCGCACGGTCTCTCGCGCCTGCTCCCGGACGATCAGGTCCACGTACCGCTGCCGGGCCCTCGTCTCCTCGTTCATCTCCTTGTGCAGCACGGGCAGCGGCCGGAGGGCCTTCGTGGCCATCCGCCACTCGTCCGCCAGCACGCTCAGCTGGCCCCGCTTGCTGGTGATCACCTTGCCGTGCGCGAAGACGAAGTCCCCCAGGTCGACGTCACGCTTCCAGTCGGCCAGGGCCTCCTCGCCGACCACCGCCTGGTTCAGCATGAGCTGCAGGCGGGTGCCGTCGCCGTCCTGAAGGGTCGCGAAGCAGAGCTTGCCGGTGTTGCGGACGAAGACCACCAGGCCCGCGACGCCGACGACGTCGTCGGTCTGGGTTCCCGGCGGCAGGTCGGGGTACGCAGCGACCACCTCGGCCAGCGAGTGGGTGCGCGGCACGGCCACGGGGTAGGGCCGCCTGCCGGGGCCCGCTGCGAGCAGCCGCTCCCGCTTCTCGCGGCGCACCCGCACCTGCTGGGGGATGTCCGCGTCCGGGGTGTCGACGGTCGCCGACGCAGAGTGCTGCTCTGTCACGGGCAGCAAGGCTAGCCGCGGGGACGACGGGTCCCCCCGCGGCGTCCGCTGCTCGCGCTACGCACCGGCGCCCACGACGAGCGGCATGTTGTCGATGAGCCGGGTGGCCCCGACCCTGCCCGCCACGGCCAGCAGGGCGTCCCCGCGGTACCACTCGGCGACGTCCTCGAGCGTGTCGGGGTGCACGAGGGCGAGGTAGTCGACCCGGCAGCCTGGCTCTGCCGCCAGGACGTCCCGTGCGGCCCGGCGCACGGCGCTCGCGCCCTCCGCCGCTGCCGCTGCACCCGCGTGCAGGGCCCTGCTCAGCACGAGCGCGACCTCCCGGTCGAACGGGGTGAGGTAGGTGTTCCGGCTGCTCATCGCCAGGCCGTCCGGCTCCCGGACGGTCGGGACCGCCACGACGTCGACGCCGAAGTCCAGGTCCCGCACCATCCGCCGGATCAGCAGCAGCTGCTGCGCATCCTTCTGCCCGAAGAACGCGAGGTCGGGCCGCGTCAGGTGGAGCAGCTTGCCGACCACGGTGAGGACGCCGTCGAAGTGGCCGGGCCGCGACGCGCCCTCGAGGACGGCGCCCAGCCCGCCGGCCGACACGCGCACCAGCGGGTCGCCGTCCGGGTAGACGACGTCCGGTCCCGGCGCGAAGACGAGGTCGACCCCGTGCTGCGCGAGCAGGTGCAGGTCGTCGTCGAGGGTGCGCGGGTACTTGGCGAGGTCCTCGCCCGCCCCGAACTGCAGCGGGTTGAGGAAGATCGTGACGACCACGGACGCGGCTCGCTGTCGCGCCTCCCGCACGAGCTCGGCGTGCCCCTCGTGCAGGGCCCCCATCGTCATCACGACGGCCACCGGTCCCGCCAGGTCGCCCCGCGCGTGCGACAGCTCGGCACGGGTCCGTGCGAGGCGCGGGACGGCGGGTCGGGCGGCGGGGTCGGCCGTGGTCACGGAGGGTCACGCTAGCCGACGCCCCGCCCCGGGCGGGTTCGCTGACGAAGGGGTCGGAGTCACGCCCGGAATGCGGCATTCGAACCGCCACTTCCTCAGCGAACGTGGGGTGGGGTGGTGGTCAGCGAACGTCGGGTGGGGTGGTGGCCAGCGCGTCCAGCACCGCCTTCGCGGCATCCGGCGTCAGCCGCCCCTGGGCGAGCGCCCGCTGGGCCGTGGCGCGGGCAAGGGCGCGGTATGCAGCGAGGACGTCGGCGGCCCCGGTCCGCGCCGCCGCGTCGGCGATCACCTGCGCGTGCGCCGCGACGGTCCCGGCGTCGCCCCGGGCGACGGGGCCGGTCAGCGCGTCGTCCCCCGAGCGCAGGGCGTTGTCGAGGGAGGCCTGCAGCAGGGGCCCGAGCAGGCGCCCGGGCTGGTCGACGCCCGCCTCGCGCAGCAGCTGCTCGGCCTGGGCGACGAGCGTGACGAGGTGGTTCGACCCGTGCGCCAGGGCTGCGTGGTAGAGCGGGCGGGCCGCCTCGGGGACGACGACCGGCTCCGCCCCCATCTCCACCACCAGCGCCTGCGCGACCGGCAGCACCGGGGCCGGAGCGGTGACACCGAAGCAGCAGTCGGCGAGGCGGGGGATGTCGATCGACGTGCCGGTGAACGTCATCGCGGGATGCAGCGCCAACGGGATGGCCGCTTGCCGCAGCGCCGGCTCGAGCACCGAGCAGCCGTACCGGCCCGAGGTGTGGACGACGAGCTGGCCGGCCTGCCAGGCACCCGTGGCGGCGAGCCCGGCGACGAGGTCGGGCAGGACGTCGTCCGGGACGGCGATCAGCACCAGCTCCGCGCGCTCGACGGCCTCGGGAACCTCGAGCACGGGGACGCCGGGCAGCAGGGTGTCGATCCGCTCGCGGCTGGCCTCGGACACCCCGGTGGCGCCCACCACGGCGTGCCCCGCCGCCCGGAGCGCGCTGCCGAGCACCGCTCCGACGCGGCCCGCGCCGACGACCCCGACGCCGAGCCGACCCGGACGCGTGGCGGCGCCCGGGACCGCGCCGGCAGGGTCGGAGGACACCGGGCTCACTGCTCGAACGGTACGCGGCAGCGCGCCGGTGAAGGTCAGGGCCGTGCCGCGGTTAGGCTCCGCGCCGTGGGACGCCATGAACGGGTCGCCGAGCTGGCCGACCTCGCCGGCGCCCGCGGGCTGGCGGGCGCGGGCGACCCGGTCGTCGTCGCCGACCTGGGCTGCGGCGAGGGCCGTACGGTCCGGACCCTGCTCGCCCACTCCCCCGACGTCGTCCACGCGATCGACAGAGTCTCGGCTCTGGCCGACGACCTGCTCACCGACGCCCGCGTCCGCAGCCGCATCGCAGACCTCGACGAGCCGGACCTGCCCGTCGAGCCGTCGAGCCTGCACCGCGTCGTGTCGCTGAACGTGGCCGAGCACCTGCTCGACCCGGTCGGGCACCTCGTCGCCTGCCATCGCGCGCTGCGTCCGGGCGGCCTGGTGGTCCTGGCCCACAGCGACTGGGACACGGCCCTGTTCACGAGCACCGACGACGGCCTCACCCGCGCGCTGGTGGACCGGTTCGTGGACGTCGTCCCGACGTGGGCCGAGCGGACCGACGGGTTCATGGGCCGCAAGCTCCTCGCGCTCGCGAACGCGGCGACGCTCCGCGGAGCCCCGTTCGAGCTCGTCAGCGTCGACTCGTGGGCCGACCCGCACCGACGGTTCGACGACGGCTCCGTCGCATGGAAGGTCGCCATGGGCATGCTCGCGGCCGCCCGCGACCTGCCGGACCTCGCGGCCCGCGCCGCCGGCTGGGTCGAGGGCCTTCGGTCGCTCGCGGACGCCGGCCAGTTCCTGTTCACGGTCACCGACGTCGCCGTCGTCCTGCGTAAACCGGTCCTGCTGGCGACGTGACCGCGCGGCCGTGGCGGGAGGCCTGGGAGGAGGCGCTCTACGGGCCCGGCGGCTTCTACCTGCGACCCGAAGGGCCCGGGGCACACTTCCGGACGGCGTCGACCGCGTCGTCCTCCGGCCTGCTCGGCCGGGCACTCGCGGTGCTCGCCGAGCGCTGCGGCTGCACCAGCGTCGTGGACGTCGGCGCCGGGCACGGCGAGCTGCTGCTCGCGGTCGGCGTCGCGGCGCCGTCCCTGCGGCTGGTCGCCGTCGAGCGGGCGCCGCGCCCGGACGGCCTCCCGGCAGCGGTCGAGTGGCTGGCCGACCCTCCCGAGACCATGCACGCCACGTTGCTCGTGGGCTGGGAGCTCCTGGACGTCGTCCCCTGCCCGGTGCTCGAGGCCGACCCGGACGGCACGACGCGCCAGGTGCTCGTGGCCGCCGACGGGACGCAGACCCTCGGGGACTCGGTCGGGCCCGAGGACTCCGCGTGGTGCCGGCGCTGGTGGCCGGTGACGGTCCCTGGGTCGCGCGCCGAGGTCGGCACGGCACGAGACGAGCTGTGGAGCGGCCTCGTCTCGCGGCTCGCGGACGGCGTCGCGCTCGCCGTCGACTACGGGCACACGCTCGCCCACCGTCCCCCGGCGGGGACGCTGACCGGGTTCCGTGCCGGCCGGCAGGTGGCCCCGGTGCCGGACGGCGCCACGGACCTGACGGCGTCCGTCGCCCTCGACTCGCTCGCCGCGGCGCTGCCCGACGGGCCCGACCGCCTCACCTGGCTGCTCCGCCAGCGGGAGGCGCTCGTCGCGCTCGGCCTCTCGGGGCGTCGCCCGGACCAGGCGCTCGCGAGAAGCGACCCGGCCCGCTACCTGGCCCGGCTGGCGGCCGCCGGCGAGGCTGCCGAGCTCGAAGACGCCTCCGGTCTAGGGGGCTTCGGCTGGGTCGTCCACGCCGTGGGCGGGACGGCGACGCGCGGCGCGGAGGGCCTCTTCGGCGCCGCCGGGTGGCTCGACACCGCACGCGGCTGGTTGACATCGTGACGCCTCGTGGTCTCCGCTCCCGCCCGCGTCGCCCGCCTCGTCGTCCTCGCCGCCGTGCTCGTCCCGGCTGCCGGCTGCGGTGCCGGACGGCCCGACGGCCCGAGCACCGTCACGGTCACGGCCACGGCCAGCCCTACGACGACCCAGACCGAGGGCGGCGACGTCAGAGGCCGGGCGCACGACGTCGGGACGATCACCGACGTCCGCCACGTCGACAGCCGCCTGCTGCTCACCCTCGACCGGTGGACGGTCGACCGCATGGACGACGCCGCCCTGGCGACGCAGGGCGCGCCGGTCGTCCCTCACACCGGCGACCGTTTCGCGAACCTGAACGCCGCGAAGACCTACACGGTGCCGGTCGCCAGCGACGCCGTCCTGGTCGTGAACGAGTGCCAGCCGGCGACGACGCCGGGCGGCGTCCCCGGCCTCACCTCGCGCCGGGGGGACCTGGAGGCCTTCCTCGCCCAGCCCGGCCTGGCCGCGCAGGTCGTCCTGCTGACCTACAACCGGGACGGCGAGCTGGTGCAGATAGACACGGACCCTCGCTGCGGATGATCCGCGAACGAGGGTCCGGAGA
This sequence comes from Actinomycetes bacterium, assembly GCA_046566325.1. Taxonomy (GTDB): domain Bacteria; phylum Actinomycetota; class Actinomycetes; order Actinomycetales; family BWSM-131; genus BWSM-131. The sequence goes on from JBKHWX010000273.1 coordinate 9,812, forward strand.
TCGGCGTAAGCCGGCCTGTCGTGATGTGCCGGCTACTTCAGCATTCACTCGTCGGTGGTGTAGTCCGTGCGTCCGTCGGCGGCGGTGAAGTCCGTCTGCGTGTAGACCCGAAGGTAGGTCTTGCCGTAGTAGTCGTAGGTCTTCACCCAGACGTACTTGGTCGCCCAGCTGTAGGAGTAGACGGCGCGCTGCCAGCCGTCGGCCATCGGGTAGGCCCGCTTCGTCCCCCAGTCGCAGTCGGTCGGGTGGCACTTACCGAAGGGGCGCAGCGTGTAGTACGACTCACCGCCGGTGCAGTGCCCGTTCTGGTCGCAGAGCACCTGGTCGCCGCAGGCGAAGCCCACGACCACCCGCGTCACCGAGCTCGTGTTCGCGTTGATGTTGCGCCAGTCGCCCTGCAGCGGCTGCGTGGCGCACACCGCGTGCGCGGGGCTCGCGGTCCCGACGGTCACCACGCCCGCCAGGAGCATCAGCACGGCGGTCAGCACGACCGTGAGCCGCAGGCGCTGGACGTTCTGCGTTCCGACCATGGATCTCTCCCCTCCGCATCGAGGCGACCACCGCCTCAGGAGAGAGGAGGCGGATCCCATGCGCCCGGATACATCCGGACGTCGCCGTGCAGCGGCGCGAGGTGAGGTCCCGCGTGCACGAGGGGAGCCGGGGCTCCTAGCTATCCGGCCGGGGCGGGCGGGCGGACATCCACTGCTCCGGTCCCGCCAGCGAACGGGCGTGCCGTGCGCGGTCGGACTGCTCGTGCAGGAGCGCCGCCGCCACGGACTGCTCGAGGTGGTCGACGACGGGGGACACGGGTCCGGGCGTGGAGTGGACGTGCATCGACGCGAGCCGCAGGCGGCGCTGCAGCGGACCCTGCCGCAGGCCGAGGCTCTGGGTCCGCTCGTGCGGGACGAGGACCGTGCGACGGGTCACCCGCCCGCGCCGCAGGACCAGCGCCCGCGGCGTCACCCGGAAGCCGTTCCGCCGCCACGAGACGGGGTCGACCCAGACGGAGGACGGCGGGGCGCACGTGAAGCCGGCGTCCGGCGTGGTGCCGGTGAGGCCGGCGTCCAGGAGGGCTCGAGGAGAGTCGACGCCGAGGTCCGGGAGGACCAGGGACACGACCCCGAGCGCCTCGGCGCGCGTGCCCACGGGGAGCAGGGTCGTCTCCACGACCTGCCCCTCGCCGCCGGAGCCGTACCCCGCCACGTTGATGTCGACGCGCCACCAGTCCCGCCCCCGCCACAGCAGCGGCTGGCTGAGCTGGATGGCCTGGACACGTCCTGGCGGAACCGTCTGCGAGCGCGACTCGAGCAGACCGTGCCGCAGCCGGACGCCGTCCGGAGACTGCGCGACCCGGAAGGCGAAGCCGCGGGTGAACGACGACCACTGGGCACCGAGGGCGCCGAGGACGGCGGGCGCGAGCCCCAGCATCACGCCCGGCTGTTGGAACACGACCCCGGCGACGACCAGGGCGACGACGACGAGACCGAGCCAGATGCTGCTCTGGCTGCGCAGCAGGCTCATCACGAGCCGGTCCGTCGGGACGGACAGCAGCTCGCGCTGCGGCGCCTCCGG
>JBKHWX010000274.1:0-15849 GCA_046566325.1 Actinomycetes bacterium
GTGCGGTGCCGGCGGTCCATCGTCGTCTCCGCGAGCTGGTCCGCGTCCATCTCGCCGAGGCCCTTGTACCGCTGGATCGGCTCCTTGTACCGCCGGTTCTTCTTCTGCAGCTGCTTGAGCAGCGACGCCAGCTCGGCCTCGGAGTACGTGTAGATCGTCTCGTTCTTCGACCGTCCCGCGCCGACCACCTCGACCCGGTGCAGCGGCGGGACGGCCGCGAACACGCGACCGGCGTCGACCAGAGGCCGCATGTACCGGAAGAACAACGTGAGCAGGAGCGTGCGGATGTGCGCGCCGTCCACGTCGGCGTCGGCGAGCAGCACGACCTTGCCGTAGCGGGCCGCCGACAGGTCGAACGTGCGGCCGGAGCCGGCACCGATCACCTGGATGATCGCGGCGCACTCCGCGTTCTTCAGCATGTCGGTGACGGACGCCTTCTGGACGTTGAGGATCTTGCCGCGGATCGGCAGCAGCGCCTGGTAGTCGCTCGACCTGGCGAGCTTCGCCGTCCCGAGGGCGCTGTCGCCCTCGACGATGAACAGCTCGGACCGGTCGACGTCGCCCGTGCGGCAGTCAGCGAGCTTCGCCGGCAGTGACGACGTCTCGAGCGCGTTCTTGCGCCGCTGCGTCTCCTTGTGGAGGCGCGCGCTGATGCGCGACTTCATCTCGGCGACGACCTTCTCGAGCAGCTGGGCGGCCTGCTGCTTCTCGCCCCTGCGGCTCGACGTCAGCACCTCGGTGAGCTCGCGCTCGACGACACGCGACACGATCCCGCGGACCGCCGACGTCCCCAGCACCTCCTTCGTCTGCCCCTCGAACTGCGGCTCGTGGAGGCGGACGGTGAGGACGGCGGTCAGACCGGCGAGGACGTCGTCCTTCTCGAGCTTGTCGTTGCCGACCTTGAGGCGGCGCGCGTTCGCGTCGACGACCTTCCGGAAGGTCTTCAGCATGGCCGCCTCGAAGCCCGCCATGTGCGTGCCGCCCTTGGGCGTCGCGATGATGTTCACGAAGCTGCGGACCTCGGTGTCGTAGCCCGTCCCCCAGCGCAGGGCGAGGTCGACGACGCACTCGCGCTCCACCTCCGCGGGCTCGAGGTGGCCCATCGCGTCGAGCACCGGCACCGTCTCGGAGAACGTGCCGGAGCCGTGCAGCCGCCACACGTCCGTCACGGCGGAGTCGTGCGCCAGGTGCTCCACGAACTCGGCGATGCCGCCCTCGTGGTGGAACACCTCCTCGTGCGGGCCGTGCTCACCCGGCGTTCCCGGAAGGCCCCGCTCGTCGCGGACGGTCAACCGCAGCCCTGGGACGAGGAACGACGTCTGCCGCGCCCGGGTGACGAGCTCGTCGTAGGCGAACGCGGCGTCCTTCGTGAAGACCTGCCGGTCCGCCCAGTAGCGGACGCGCGTGCCGGTCACGCCCCGTCTCGCCTTGCTCACCACCCGGAGCTCGGAGGTGTCGACGAAGGGCGTGAAGGCGCTGTCCGGCGCGGGTCCCCTCCCGCCGTCCTCGAACACGCCCGGCTCGCCCCGGCGGAAGCTCATGGCGTACGTCTTGCCACCACGGTCCACCTCGACGTCGAGCCGCGCGGACAGCGCGTTCACCACGCTGGCCCCGACCCCGTGAAGGCCGCCGGAGGCCGCGTACGAGCCACCGCCGAACTTGCCCCCCGCGTGCAGCTTGGTGAACACCACCTCGACGCCGGACAGCCCGGTCTTGGGCTCGGCGTCCACGGGGATGCCGCGACCGTCGTCCCGCACCTCTACGAAGGCGTCGGCATGCAGGACGACGTCGATGCTGCTCGCGTAGTCGCTCAGCGCCTCGTCGACGGAGTTGTCGATGATCTCCCAGAGGCAGTGCATGAGGCCGCGCGAGTCCGTCGACCCGATGTACATGCCCGGCCGCTTGCGCACCGCCTCGAGTCCCTCGAGCACGGACAGGTGCCGGGCGGAGTAGGCCCCGGCGCCGCCGCTGTCACGAGTGCGCGACGGCGTCGTCTGCGGGGCGGCTGACCTCTGCGGTGGCACTCTTGCAGGTTAGCCGCGGGCGCCGACAGCCCCTCCGGCGACACGGCCACGGAGACGTCCGCGGCTCACGGCGCAGCGCTGCTCGCCGCCACAGTGAGCAGCCTCACTCCATTCGGGCTACGCGGATAGCGAACCGGCTCCAGCCTGCGCGCCGGGAAGCCGAACCAGTGGTTACATGTTGCATTCCTTGAGTGACCACGGCGCAGGTGCCCGGCCACGAGAGGAAGAACGAGAACGAGTGACAACAGACCGACGCACGAGACCTGCTAGACCACGCGACGAACACTCGACGCACAGCGACCCGGAAGGGATGACGTGACTGCCACTCTTGCCCCCGACACCCTGACGGCTGCCGACAGGTGTGACCGCTGCGGTGCCCAGGCGTACCTCCGGGTCGTCCTGACCTCCGGTGGCGAGTTGCTGTTCTGCGCCCACCACGGGCGCGCACACGGCGACAAGCTGCGCGAGGTGGCCGCGGACATCACCGACGAGACCAACCGGCTGCACCGCGCGGACGCGCCGAAGGCCGACAAGCGCTGAGCACGTCGGCGGTCCAGGCCGTAAGCCGCTGACGTCCGGCTGCCTCAGTGACCTCCCAGCGGGCACGTATCTCTGAGGGACCCGAGGCCGGGACGTGACCGAGGACATCACCCTGATCGCCGGTGTGGCGATCGCGGTCGGTGTCGTCGGGACCATCGTCCCGGTCATCCCCGGCCCCTTGCTCATCGCCGTCGCCGTGGTGGTCTGGGCGGTCGTCGTCCAGACGAGCGGCGCCTGGCTCCTCGTCGCGGTCGTCATCGCGCTCCTCGCCGCCGGTCAGCTGCTCAAGTACCTGACCGCGGGGCGGACCCTCCTCGCCGCGGGTGTGCCGCGGCTCTCTCTACTCGTCGCCGGCATCCTCGGGATCGTCGGCTTCTTCGTTCTCCCCGTGATCGGCCTGGTCGTCGGCTTCGTCGGCGGCCTGTACCTCGCCGAGCGTCAGCGGCTCGGGCCCGGCCCTCAGTCGTGGCGCTCCACGCGCATCGCGCTCAAGGCCGTCGGCATCGGAATCCTCGTCGAGCTCGCCAGCGCCCTGGTCGCCGCCGTGACGTGGCTGGTCGCCGTCCTGCACGGCGCCGGCGGCGCGTCGTTCTAGCGCCGCCCGTCCTGGCTCCGGCGCCCGAACAAGCCAGTCGACCCGTCACTCACCACGCGTGGGCGACGTCCAGAACGACCCGTCCGTCGCCGCCGGGCCCGTCCAGCACGAACACGCGGAACGGGAGCCTGGCGCGCACGCCCACGCCGATCGTCGTCTGTCCCTCGAACGAGCCGGCCCAGGCCACCTGGCGGAACGTGCGGTACCCGGTCACGTCGACGAGCTCGTTCTCGTCGGCGGGGTGGTACGTCGGCCGGCCGTTCTGGTCGTAGGCAGGCACCCGCACGACGACCTCGAGAAATGCTGCGCCCCGCAGCGCAACGGGTTCACCCGAGGCGTCCTCGTAGACCTGGGGTACGTAGCGCACGACGTACGACGCCGGTCCTCCACCGACGTCGAGCACCAGCCGGTCGTAGCACTCGTGCCGACCTGTTCGGACGTCCTGCAGCTCCTGCCCGTCGGGGTGCTCCGCCTGCTTGTCCAGCGAACCCCAGGTGATGCCGCAGCCCGGCGCGGCGCCGGCGGAGAGCGGTACGAGGGCGAGGACGACGCCCAGCAGGAGCGAGAACAGACCGGCTGACCGCTTCATCGCGGCCTCCTTCCCGAGACTCGGTGCTGTCCCAGTACACGCCCTCACTCCCGGCGCCGCTGCCACTTCCGGAACAAGCCGGTGCCGTCCTGCGAACCGGTGGCGCTCTGGGCGCGAGTCCGTCCGTCGACGCAAGGTCTAGCGGGTGCGCGAGCGCGCCCGGGGGCAGGCTGGAGGTGCTGCTCATCGAACGCGTCGGCGGGAGGCTGTGCGATAAGCAACTCGCTCTTGACCAGGGACCTTCACCCGACTAACTTCTTGCATAGCAAAAGTCTTCTTCCGCATCTCGGAAGTAGAGACCCATGTAAGAGGTCGTCCACACCACGCTGCGCCTCCCACCGGCCGCCCGTCTCGACCGCACGGGCCAGGTTTTCCCCTCAACCCCACAGCCCACCCACCGTCCCGTGACGGGGACCACGAGAAGTGAGGACACTCATGCGGTTGCTCATCGGGTTCGACGACAGCGACGCTGGACGCGACGCCCTCGAGCTCGGGCTCCAGCTGTCGGCCGCCGGTGGCGACCCCGCCACTGTCGTGACGGTGTACCCGGACGACGACGCCGTCGCCTACCCGAAGGTCGGCCCTGCGATCGGTGAGGCCGAGGACACCTCGCGCGTGATCGCGGACCACGGACGGCTGACCGCCGAGCGCAAGCTCGACGTGGCCCGCGCCGCGGTGGGGGACCGCGCCGACGTGCGGTTCGAGGCGGTCGGCCCGTCCTACGCGTCGAAGGCCCTCCACGAGTACGCCGAGCAGTCGGAGGCGGACCTGCTCGTGATCGGCGTCACCGAGCATGCGGCGATCGGCCGGATCGCCCCCAACAGCACCGGCGAGCGCCTCCTCAACGACTCCCCGTGCCCGGTCGCTGTCGCTCCCGACGGGTACCGCGACCGCGGCCAGCGGATCGAGGAGGTCACTGTCGCCTACGACGGGTCGCCGGAGTCACGGCACGCTCTGGCCGTCGCTCGCCAAGCCGCCCAGCGGGTCGGCGCGTCCGTGCACCTCGTGGCGGTTGCGCAGCACGAGGACGACGCCCTCCGCGACGCTCTGGAGTCGGCACGCAAGGAGTTTCCGGACGTCGCGAGCGCGGACCTCGTGACCGGCGACGACGTCGTCGACGTGCTGGCCGACCTGCCCGGCCGCCCGCCGCAGCTGCTGGTGTGCGGATCCAGGGGCCGTGGGCCACTGCGCCGAGTGCTGCTCGGCAGTGTCTCCACACAGCTCATCCGCAAGGCCGCGTACCCCGTCGTCGTCGTCCCCCGCACCGCCGGCTGACCCCGCCCACCTGTTCTCCGAAGGAACCGATATGACTGCCCCCCAGCACGACAAGTCGGGCCGCTCCGACCAGACCGTCCGGACCGACTCGCATGCCGAGGTCCGCACCCCGGGCGCCGGCCAGCACCAGCAGGGCGCCCACGCGCCCCATCCGCACGTGCCTCACCCGCACGTGCCTCACCCGCACATGCCCCACGCGCTGGACCAGCACCTGCCCGTCGCCGAGACTCTTCCGACCATGAGCCCCAGGCTCTACAACGAGGACCTCGCGCCGACCCAGCGTGAGGGCCGTCGCTGGCGGGCGTACAGCATCTTCACCCTGTGGGCCAACGACGTCCACAGCCTCGGCAACTACACGTTCTCGATCGGTCTGTTCGCCCTGGGCCTCGGTGTCTGGCAGATCCTGGGCTCCCTCGCCATGGGCGCTTGCTTCCTGTTCGTGCTGATGAACCTGTCGGGGTACATGGGCCAGAAGACCGGCATCCCGTTCCCGGTCATGAGCCGGCTGAGCTTCGGCATCGGCGGCGCCCAGCTGCCGGCCCTGGTGCGAGGCGCTGTCGCCATCGCCTGGTTCGGGATCCAGACCTACCTGGCGTCCCTCGTCTTCAGGGTGCTGCTGATCGCCGTCCACCCGGCGTTCGACCGTCTCGACCACAACTCGATCCTGGGACTGTCCACCCTCGGCTGGGTGTGCTTTCTGATCCTCTGGGTCATCCAGGTCCTGATCCTCGTCCGCGGCCTCGACATGGTCCGAAAGTACGAGGCGTTCGCGGGCCCGATCATCCTGATCACGATGGTGGCGCTGGCGGTGTGGATGTTCACCAAGGCCGGTGGCTCCATCGCGCTGTCGACCGACAACAGCCTGAGCGGCGGCCAGATGTGGCGGACGATGTTCGCCGGAGGCGCCCTGTGGGTGACGATCTACGGCACGCTCGTGCTCAACTTCTGCGACTTCACGAGGTCGGCGATCAGCAAGCGCTCCGTCACCCTCGGCAACTTCTGGGGCATCCCGATCAACACCATGGTCTTCGCCGTCATCACCGTCGTGCTGGCCGGCGCCGAGTTCAAGATCAACGGGAAGATCATCACCAGCCCGACGGACGTCGTCCACAGCATCCCGAACACGCTGCTGCTGGTGCTCGCGAGCCTCGCCCTGCTCCTGCTGACCATCGCGGTCAACCTGATGGCGAACTTCGTGGCCCCGTCCTTCGCGCTCGCCAACCTCTTCCCCCGGCATCTGAACTTCTCCCGCGCGGGCATCGTCAGCGCCGTCATCGGCGTCCTGATCCTGCCGTGGAACCTCTACAACAGCCCGGTCGTCATCGTGTACTTCCTCGGTGGCCTCGGCGCCCTGCTCGGTCCCCTCTTCGGCGTCGTGATGGCCGACTACTGGCTGGTGCGCAAGGGGCGGGTCAACATCCCCGACCTGTACACGACGGACCAGTCGGGCGACTACCACTACAAGGCAGGCGTCAACCCCCGCGCCATCCTGGCGTTCGTGGTCGCGGCGGTCGTGGCCCTCGTCGTCGCGTTCCTGCCGGGGCTCAAGGAGATCGCGCCCTTCTCCTGGTTCTTCGGTGCGGGCCTGGCTGCACTCGTCTACTTCTTCACGGCCGACCGCAACGGGTCGTTCCGGGAGGTCTCCGGCGAGCCCATCGCGATGCCCAGCGTGCACTGAACTCGGCGTAAACCCCTCGTTGCGAGCCGACATGCGGAGGTAGATCGATGAGCAGCGGCGACAGCCGGTCACCAGCCTGGCCCGCGATGCCCTACGCGTCGTGGCGCGACACCTTGGAGACGGTCCACCGGTTCGCGCAGGTGGTCGGCAAGATCAGGCTGGCGGCCAGCCCGCGACGCAACCACTGGTGGAACGTGCCCTTCCACCTGACGGGGCGGGGCATCACGACCCGGCCGATGGGCCGGGACCCGATCTTCTGCGTCGACTTCGACTTCCTGGACCACCGGCTCGACGTGACCACCCTGGACGGCGCGCGGTACTCGTTCTCATTGCCCGGGCTGTCGGTCGCGGCGTTCTACGACAACCTCATGCGTGCCTTGGCAGCGGTTGGGGTGAACGTGGACATCGCCCGGCCGTACCCCTTCGACCTGCCCGATGCCGACCGCCCGTTCGCCGCCGACACCGAGCACTGCACCTACGACCCCAAGGCGGTGACCAGGTACTGGCGGGTGCTGTCGCAGGTCAACCTCCTGCTGGAGGAGTTCGCCGGACGGTACTCGGGCAAGACCAGCCCGGTGCACCACTTCTGGCACACCTTCGACATCGCCGTGACGCGTTTCGCGGACAAGCACACGCCGCAACCGGCCACGGCCGACTCGGTCACACGCGAGGCCTACTCGCGGGAGGTCGTCAGCTTCGGGTTCTGGTTCGGTGACGAGAAGTTCCCGGAGCCCGCGTTCTACTCCTACACCTCCCCCGAACCCGACGGTCTGGCGGACCAACCCCTGACCCCGCCCGCTTGCTGGGTGGAGCAGCGCGGGAGCCACCTGGCGATCCTGCGCTATGCCGACGTGCGTGAGGCGCGCGACCCGTACGCGCTGGTGCTGGACTTCTACGAGTCGGCGTACCAGGCCGGAGCCCGCCTGGCCGAGTGGGACGTAGCCCGGTACGCGGCCACCGGCGGGGTCACCGACCCCAGCCGTGCTGAGTAGGCCCGGGACCCGAGACCACGGCCACGTCGTGACCGCCGTCAGCCGGGTCTTCGAGTGAGGTCGTTGCCGGTGACGTCAGTCGTCCGTCAGCATGCGGGCTGCCGGCTCGCGACCGGGCGGCTGTGAGACGGGGTCCACTCGGGCGACCGGTGGGACGTCGAGTGTCAGCGGCTGTCCGGGCCGCAGCTCCACCGGTTCGCCATGGTGACGGGTCCGCAGGGTCTCTCCCTCGAGCAGCCGGTAGGTCGTCCGCTGTTCGCCGGCGTCCACCACCTGCGTGGTGTCCGATCCTTCGCCGGTCCGGTCCGGGACGCGGCGGATCTCGACCTCGACCACCCGCGCAGCGAAGCGCATCCGGAACACCAGGCGGGACAGTCGCGGTGGCAGCCGGGGAGCGAAGGTGACTACGCCGTCGTGGTCCCGCATCCCGCCGAACCCGGCGACCGCGACCAGCCATGCTCCCGCCATCGCCGCGATGTGCAGTCCGTTGTCGACGTTCCCGTGCAGGTCGTGCAGATCGGTGAAGGCGGTCTCGGCCCAGTAGTCGTGAGCGAGCTGCAGGTGCCCTACCTCCGCGGCCACGATTGCTTGAGTCGTCGCGGACAGCGACGAGTCCCGCACCGTACGGGCCTCGTAGTAGCCGAAGTTGCGGGCCTTCTCCTCGGCGGTGAACGCGTCGCCACGCAGGTGAAGCGCCAGCACCAGATCCGCCTGCTTGACCACCTGCTTGCGGTACAGCTGGAAGTAGGGGAAGTGCAGGAGCAGCGGGTAGTCCTCCGCGCCCGAGGCCGCGAAGTCCCACTCGCCGTGGCGGGTGAACCCCTCCGACTGCGGATGGACGCCGAGCTCCTCGTCGTAGGGGACATACACCGCCTCAGCGGCAGCCCGCCAGCGGTGCACCTCCTCCGGCGCCACCCCTAGCCGAGCCGCCACCTCCGGGCACCGCTCGCACGCCTTGGCCGCCTCGCGCAGGTTCCGCTGCGCCATCAGGTTCGTGTAGACGTTGTCGTCGATCACGGCGGTGTACTCGTCAGGCCCGGTGACACCGTGGATGCGGAACCCTTCAGGGTCGGTGAAGTGGCCGAGCGACAGCCACAGCCGCGCTGTCTCCACCAACAGCTCGACCCCGTACCGGGTCTCGAACTCGATGTCCTGTGTGGCCGCGACATGCCGCGCGGTGGCATCGGCGATGGCCGCGCCCAGGTGGAACGCGGCGGTCCCTGCGGGCCAGTAGCCGGAGCACTCCTCTCCGTTGATCGTGCGCCATGCGAACGCTGCGCCGTCCAGGCCGAGCAGCTGCGCGCGGGCGCGGGCCAGTGGCAGGGTCTGGTGCCGCCACATCAGCGCGCCCTCGGCAGCAGCGGGATAGGTGTAGCTCAGCACGGGCAGCACGAACGCCTCTGAGTCCCAGAAGGCGTGCCCGTCGTACCCCGGACCCGTGAGGCCCTTGGCCGCGATGGCCTGGCCCTGGGTGCTCGCCCCGGCCTGCAGCACATGGAACGTGGACAGCCGGACCGCCTGCTGCAGCTCCGGGTCGCCCTCGATCTCCACCTCCGCCACCCGCCAGAAGTCGTCGAGGAACTCACGCTGCAGCTGCGCCAGCCCGTCCCAGCCGATCAGGCCGGCCACCGTCAAGGCACCGTCGATCTGGTCCCGCAGGGCGGGTGCGGACCGGCGATGAGACCAGCCGTAGCCGAGCAGCTTGACCAGCCGAAGACGTTCCCCGCGCGGCACCAGCGTCGCCACGGTCAGCCGTGCCAGGTCTCGGCCCATCGTCACCGTTCTCTCGCAGTGCTCGGGCACGTCGAGCTGGTGCCTCATCCCGGCCGCCACGCGGAGCCCGCTGCGCGCGGTCCGGTGGACCAGGACGGCGTGGTCGTCGTCGTGGTCGAACAGCTCGCACAGCAGGGGGCTCTCGAGCACCGCCGCCTCACGTGGATCCCCCGACGCTCCGTTCTGCGGCTCGTTGACCAGCAGGTCCGACTGCACCGCGAGGTACAGGTCGTCGTCCACAGGAGAGACCTCGTACGTGATCGCGGCCAGGGTGCGGTGGGGGAACGACACCAGACGCTGGGAGGTGACCTGCGCCCTGGCGCCGCTGGGGGAGGTCCAGTCCGTCTCCCGATGCAGGATGCCGGTCCGAAGGTCGAGGCAGCGTTCGTGATGACGCACGTGGCCGTAGCGGGTGTCGAACGGCGAGTCACCGACGATGAGCCGGACCAGCTTGCCGTCGGCGACGTTCACCACCGTCTGGCCTGACTCCGGAAAGCCGTAGCCCGCCTCGGGATGCGGCAGCGGACGCTCCTCGTAGAAGCCGTTGATGTACGTGCCCGAACGGACTCTCGGCTCGCCCTCCTCCAGCGAGCCGCGCAGCCCGATGTGACCGTTCGCCAGGGTGAACAGGGACTCCGTCACCGGCAGGCTACGCAGGTCGACGGGGCCGCTCCGCAGTCGCCAGGGATCGACGGAGTCGCTCAAGGCTGGTCCAGAAGCTGAACGAGGTCGGTGACCACGACGTCCGCACCGTGACGACGAAGGTCCTCGCCATGGTCGGCCCGGTCCACCCCGACCACGAGGCCGAAGCCGCCGGCACGACCGGCGTCCACCCCTGCCGACGCGTCCTCGAAGACCGCCGCCTCTGCAGGCTCGACGCCGAGCGCCCGGGCGCCGGCAAGGAACGTGTCCGGCGCGGGCTTGCCCCGCAGTCCTTCGTGCCCCGCGACCACGCCGTCGATCCGAACCTGCACCAGGTCGGTGAGGTGCACGGCCCGCAGCACGGCCTCGGCGTTGGAGGAGGCGGTGACGACGGCAACGGCAAGACCGGCCTCGCGGACCGCATGCAGGTACGTCACCGATCCGGGGTAGACGTCGACGCCGTCCTCCTCCAGCCGCCGCAGGACATACTCGTTCTTGCGGTTGCCGATCCCGGCGATGGTGTTCCTCTCCGGTGGGTCGTCCGGGTCCCCCTCCGGGGGGTTCAGACCTCGTGAGGCGAGGAAGCCGCGCACCCCGTCGTGCCGTCGTCTACCGTCGACGTACCGCAGATAGTCGGTCTCGGTGAAGGCGGTCTGCCCCGCCTGGGCCAGCAGCGGGTCGAAGGTCTCCTTCCATGCCGCCCTGTGCATGGAGGTGGTCTCGGTCAGCACTCCGTCGAGATCGAACAGGCAGGCGCGGATGACGGTGGGCAAGCCGAGCGGCCCGATGTCCACGGCGTCGAAGCGGCCCACGGCCCAGACCGTACCCAAGGGCCGCTCCACCCGCCTTGCCGGCCAGAGCCACCGACTGGGCAGCCTGACGATCGTCGACGCCGCCGCGCTGGAGGCACTGCCCTGACTCAGCCGGCGTCCTGCTCGTAGGCGTCGCGGTGGACGACGTCCGAGCGCAGGTAGTCGTACACGTCGTCGTCCAGCTCGATCCCGCGCTCCCGGTACTCCGCGGCCACGATCTCCTTGTCCTGGCCGGGGAAGAGCACCCGGTCGAACCCGGGGGCCGGCTGGACGGCGTTCAGGTCGCGCCGGGTCTGGGAGACGCTCCGCTGGAAGGCCTCGGCGTCGGTGAAGCGCTGCGGGTCGATCACGATGTGCAGCTGGCCGAGGTCCCGGCCCTTGCCCATCTCGACGTACATCGAGGAGACGCGTTTCCCGAACGGCAGGCCGAGCAGGATCCCGGAGAGGACGTCGACCATCATCGCGAGCCCGTAGCCCTTCGGACCGGCTATGGGCAGGAGCGCCTCCACGTCGTCCGGGTCGGTCGTCGACTTCCCGCGCTCGTCCACCGCCCAGTCCTCCGGGATGTCCTCCCCCTCCTCTCGAGCCTCGAGGACCTTGCCCCATGCCTGCACGGTCGTGGCCATGTCGAAGCTGAGGTACTCCCCGTCGGCGCCTGGGGCGGCGAAGGCGATCGGGTTCGTGCCGTAGTACACCTCGGCGCCGCCGTACGGGACCACCATCGGGTCCGACTGGCACATCGAGATGCCGACGAGACCTGCCGCGGCCGCCTGCTCGGTGAAGTACGACAGGGCTCCGCTGTGGGACATCCGACTGACACCGACGACCGCGACGCCGCTGTCGGAGGCCAGCCGGATCGCCTCCTCCATCGCGCGGCGCGCGGCGACGTGCCCCACGCCGTTGTCCGCGTGCAGCACTCCGGACGACGGCCCGGTCCGTTCGAACCGGACGTCCGGCCGGGTGTTGATGCCGCCCTTGCTGATGCGCTCGGCGTAGTACTCGACCCGCAGTGCGCCGTGGGAGTGGATACCGCGCGCGTCGGCGAAGACCAGGACGTCGGCCACCCCGGCCGCGTCCTGCTCGCTGAGGCCCGCTCGTCGGAGCTTGTTCGCCACGAGCTCGTGCAGCTCGTCCTCCGTCACTCGCATGTTCTCCTCCTCCTTGGTCCGAGCACTGCCCGGTTCTAACGGGTTTGTACAGCACGTCTCGGCGACGTGTGGACAGGTCCCGGGTGGTGGTGTTGGGTTGGCGCGGACCGAGCAGCCATGAAACTCCGGGAGCGCCGATGCTGCTGACCCTGCACGAGCGCGAGCGGCTGATGATCTACACGGCAGCGAAGCTCGCACAGGAGCGTAAGGACCGCGGCCTGAGGCTCAACCTCCCCGAGGCGACCGCGCTGATCACCTCCTTCCTCCTCGAAGGCGCGCGGGACGGTCGGACGGTCACCGACCTGATGGACGCCGGACGGTCGGTCCTCGGCAGGGACGACGTCATGGAGGGGGTGCCGGAGATGCTGGCGCAGCTTCAGGTCGAGGCGACCTTCCCGGACGGCACGAAGCTCATCACCGTCACGGCGCCGATCCCATGACCCGCGGCGAGCACCCGAGCGACGACCCCGGCGCGCAGAGGACCGGCCGCCAAGACCCGGACAGACATCCGCACAGCGGCCGCAACAGCCCGAGCCTGCCGCGTCGTCCGGGAACAGGGGAACGACAGGCCGAGCGTCGGCACTACACCGGAGTCACACCGGAGCGAGACGAGCCACTGATCCCGGGCGAGGTGCTCTACGGGGACGACCCGGTGGCCATCAACGTGGGCAAGGACGTGATCACGTTGCGGGTCGAGAACACCGCCGACCGGCCGGTGCAGGTCGGCTCGCACTACCACTTCGCCGAGGTGAACCCCGCGCTCCAGTTCGACCGGAAGGCCGCGTGGGGCCGACGGCTCAACGTGCTGGCCGGCGGCTCGATGCGGTTCGAGCCGGGCGCGGCGGAGCAGGTGGAGCTGATCCCGATCGGTGGGCAGCGCATCGTCGCCGGCCTGCGTGGCGAGTGCGGAGGCACGCTCGATGGTTGACGTCAACCGGGAGGAGTACGACTCCTCGTTCGGCCCGACCACCGGGGACCGGATCCGCCTCGCCGACACGAACCTGTTCATCGAGGTGACCGAGGACCGCTGCGTGGGCGGCGACGAGGCGGTGTTCGGCGGCGGCAAGTCGATCCGCGAGTCGATGGGCCAGTCGCGAGCGAGCCGAGCGGACGGCACGCCCGACCTGGTCATCACCGGTGCCGTCGTCCTCGATCACTGGGGGGTCATCAAGGCGGACGTAGGGGTGCGCGACGGGCGGATCGTGGCGCTCGGCAAGGCGGGCAACCCCGAGACCATGGACGGCGTCCATCCCGACCTCGTGATCGGGCCGTCCACGGAGATCACCGCGGGCAACGGGATGATCCTGACCGCCGGCGCCGTCGACACGCACGTGCACTACGTGGGCCCCGACATGTTCGAGGAGGCCCTGTCCGCGGGGATCACGACGGTCGTGGGCGGGGGAACCGGCCCGACCGAGGGGTCGAAGGCGACCTTGGCGACCCCGGGCTCGTGGTGGCTCGCGAGGATGCTGGAGGCGTTCGAGCCGTGGCCGCTGAACGTCCTGTTCCTGGCGCGCGGCAACACCGTCTCGCACGAGGCCCTGTGGGAGCAGCTGCGCGGGGGCGCGGCCGGGTTCAAGGTGCACGAGGACTGGGGGTCGACGCCCGCCGCGGTGGACGCCGCCTTGAGCGTGGCGGACGAGTCCGGCGTCCAGGTCGCGATCCACTCGGACACCCTCAACGAGGCCGGTTTCGTCGAGGACCTGCTGGCCGCGGTCAAGGGTCGGACCTTCCACGCGTACCACACCGAGGGCGCAGGGGGTGGCCACGCTCCGGACATCATCCGGATCGCGAGCGAACCGTACGTGCTGCCGGCCTCGACGAACCCGACGAGGCCGTTCACGCACAACACCGTCGCGGAGCACCTGGACATGGTGATGGTGGCCCACCACCTCAACCCCCAGGTCCCCAACGACCTTGCCTTCGCCGAGAGCCGGGTCCGGCCGGGCACGATCGCGGCCGAGGACGTGCTCCAGGACATGGGCGCGCTGTCGATCATGTCGTCGGACGCGCAGGCGATGGGCCGGATCGGCGAGGTGGTGCTGCGGAGCTGGCAGACCGCCCACCAGATGAAGAAGGTCCGAGGCCAGCTGCCGGGTGATACGCGGGCGGACAACAACCGGGCCCGCCGCTACGTCGCCAAGTACACGATCTGCCCGGCTGTGGCGCACGGGCTGGAGCGTGAGGTGGGCTCCGTCGAGCCCGGCAAGATGGCCGACCTCGTCCTGTGGCAGCCGGCTCTGTTCGGGATCCGGCCCACCCTCGTGCTGAAGGGCGGCATGGTGGCCCTGGCCCAGCTGGGCGACCCCAACGCGTCGGTCCCGACGCCGCAACCAGTCCAGCCCCGGCTGGGCTTCAACGCCGCCAGCCCCGCTGCCTCCTCGACGAGTGTCGCCTTCGTCTCCGAGGCCGCGATCGACGACGGTCTCGCGGAGCGGCTGCCGCTGGTGCAGCGGCCGTTGGTCGCGATCCAGAACGTGCGCGGCCGGACCAAGCAGGACATGCCGGAGAACACGTCCACCCCTCGCATCGACGTGGACCCGGACACCTACAGCGTCCGGATCGACGGCGAGCTCATCGACCACGAGCCGGCGGTCACGCTGCCCATGGCCCAGCGGTACTTCCTCTTCTGAATGCGCGCGGAGAGCCCGAACGGTGAGGACGGCGAGCGGCTGGCCGCGCTGCTGCTGCTGGCGGACGGCCGGTTCCCTTCCGGCGCTCACGCGCACTCCGGCGGGCTCGAGGCCGCTGCCGAGCTGGAGGGGGTGCAGGACGTCGCGACCCTCGAGGAGTTCCTGACCGGCCGCCTGGGGACCTCGGGGCTCGTGGCCGCCGCGTTCGCCGCCGCCGCGTGCAGGGCGTCGGCGGGCGCTGGGCACCCGGCGTCGGCGGACGCCGGGGGCAGGAGCCTCGACGCGGCCGCCGCGCCAACGTTGCGCGAGCTGGACGTGGAGCTGGACGCGCGGATCCCGTCACCGGCGCTGCGCACGGCGTCCCGACGCCTCGGACGGCAGCTGCTGCGGGCCGGGAGGGCGGCCTGGCCCCACGCCGCCCTCGACCGGCTCGGACCGGCGCTGCCCCACGGACCCCACCAGCCGGTCGCCCTGGGAGTGGTGGCCGCCGCCGCGGGCCTCGACCCTGCGTACGCCGCGCTCGCCGCCGCGCACGACGCCGCCATCGGTCCGGCCACCGCCGCCGTCCGCCTGCTCGGGCTGGACCCGTTCAGCGTCCACGCGGTGCTCGCGCGGCTCGGTCCGCGCATCGCTGCCGTGGCGGCCGACGGCGCAGCCGCGGCGTACGCGTCCCCCGCGGAGCTGCCGTCCCCGGCAGGTCCCCTGCTCGACATCGCCGCCGAACACCACGCCACCTGGGAGGTCCGTCTCTTTGCGTCCTGATCTCGCCCTCGCCCGTCCCCACGACCACGACCAGAGCCATGACCAGAGCCATGACCAGAGCCATGACCACGACCACGGCAGCGGTCAGCCGCACGTGCACGCGGACCGGGCCCAGAGCCTGCCGCGCTCCGCAGGGGGCGCTCTGAGGATCGGCATCGGCGGGCCGGTCGGCTCCGGCAAGACCGCCCTGGTCGCTGCCCTCTGCCGCACCCTCAGCCCGGAGCTCGAGCTCGCGGTCGTGACCAACGACATCTACACCACCGAGGACGCAGATTTCCTGCGCCGCAACGGGGTGCTCGCCGACGACCGGATCCGGGCCGTGCAGACCGGGGCGTGCCCGCACACGGCGATCTGCGACGACATCAGCGCGAACCTGGACGCGGTCG
>JBKHWX010000275.1:0-4272 GCA_046566325.1 Actinomycetes bacterium
GCGAGGCCGGACCCGGTGAGGTAGCCGCGGGCGACGCACTCCACCGGGACCATGTCCAGCCGGCGGCAGACCATCGCGCGCCCGGCGACGGGGCCGGGGACGTCCGTCGAGGCGAGGTGCGTCGGGATGCCGAGCCCCGCGTCGTCCAGCCGCTCGAACCACCACAGCGTGAGGGCGGTGAGGATCGCGCCCTTGTCGGGGATCGGCGTGGCGAGCACGTGGTCGTAGGCGCTAATCCGGTCGCTGGCGACGACGAGGACGAGCCTGTCGTCGTCCTCGCTGGCGTAGAGGTCGCGCACCTTGCCGGAGTACGTGTGCCGCCACCCCGGCAGCTGTTGCGGATCACCCACGGCGGCAGTGTCGCAGCCCCTCACTGTCAGACCCATGTAGCCCCACACCGCACGAGGGTCCGACACTCGGCCCGCCTCCGCGCCGGTGTCAGACGGACGTAGCCTGACGCCGCACGAGGGTCTGACTCAGCGCTACCCGACGTCCCGCCGCCGGAACCTGGCGAGGCCGACGGCGACCAGTGCCGCCGCCACGACCGTCAGCCAGACGAGCGGCGCCGCCGAGAAGTCGGCGCCCGGTAGACGTGGCACGTGAGTGAACGGCGACACGTCGAGCACGGCCTGGCCGAATCCGAGCAGCGAGCCGAACTCGCCGATGACGAGGAACGCGACGAGCGCCACCCACGCCCCCACGACGAGCCGTGGGGCCACCCCGAACAGCAGGACCACGATGCCCGTGAGCACCCAGGCCGCCGGCAGCCAGACGAGCGCCGCCGGGACGAGCGCGCCCAGCGCGCCGGCGACGTCCCCGGTCTGCGCCCCTCGCACGAGCGCGACGGCCAGGCCAACGACGAGCAGCAGCAGCGTCGTCCCGGCGAGCGCCACGAGCAGGTGGCTGGTCGCCCAGCGCAGGCGGGAGACACCCGTGGCGAGCACCGGCTCGGCCCGCAGCGCGGTCTCCTCCGAGCGCAGCCGCATCGCGGCAGAGATCCCGTAGGCGGAGACGATCACGCCGAGAAAGCCGAACTCGGTCGACAGGAAGGCGTCCGTCAGGCCCTCGACGCCGCCGAGCTTCGTGACCATCTCGCGCGCCGCCGGGCTCTCCAGGAACCCTCCCACCGAGGACGCCATGCTCCCGAGCATCGCGCCGAGCAGGGCGAACGCGACGAGCCAGGCGACCAGCACCCCGCGCTGCAGCCGCCAGGCGAGGCCGACCGGGCCGGCCAGCGAGCGTCCGGCTCCGGCAGCGCCGAGTCGGGGGCGCACGAGCCCCGCGCCGACGTCCCGCCTGCTCGAGAGCGCGAAGGCGGCCAGCACGAGCAGGACGACGAACACCGCCGGGACGACGGCGACGTGGAAGCGGTCCCCGGCGTACGGGCGGATCTGCTGGGCCCAGCCGATCGGCGACAGCCACGAGAGCCACCCCGAGCGGCCGTCCCCGGAGGAGACGTCGCCGAAGGCGCGCAGGACGTACGCGACGCCGAGGACGACGAGGGCGATCCCCGTCGCGGCCCGCGTGCTCTCGGTCAGCTGGGCGGCGAGCCCCGCCACCGCCGCGAACGTGATGCCGGCGACGGCCCACATCACGCCGAACGCGACCGACCCCGCGAGGGGGAGCCCGGTCGCCGCCAGGCTCGCCGCGGTCAGCGCGCCCAGCAGGACGCTCGCCGCGGCGGCGACGAGCAGGGCAGCCGTGAGGGGCGCGTACCGCCCGACGACGCCGGCACCGAGCAGCTCGAGGCGGCCCTGCTCCTCCTCCGCCCTCGTGTGCCGCACGACGAGGATCACCATGAGGACGGCGACCAGAACCGCGCCGAACGCGGTCATCTTGAGCATCGCGATGCCGCCGAGGCTCGTCGGGTCGTAGACCGGGCCGTACAGCGCGACGAGCGCCGGCGTCGCGTTGGCCGCCTCCGCGGCGGCGAGGCGCGCAGGGAGCGTCGGGTAGAGGCCGATCGTCGCCGCCGCAGAGCTCGCCGCCATCGCGACGAACACCGCGAGCCAGACGGGGAGAAGGACCCGGTCGCGCCGCAGCGCGAGCCGCACTAATGCGGTCGTGCCGGTGAAGGCGCTCATTGCCGCACCGCCAGGTGCCTGCCGTGCTGGACGTGTCCGTCCTCGGTGACCGCGTCGGCCTCGTAGTGCCGGAGGAACAGCTCCTCGAGGGTCGGCGGCTGACTCGTCAGGCTGCGGATCCCCAACGGCGCGAGGTACTGCAGGAACGCGGCCAGGGAAGCCGTGTCGACGTGGCAGCGCAGCCGGTGGCCGTCCAGCAGGACGTCGTGCACGCCGCCCTGCTGCTCGATCTCCGCGGGGACGACGGCCAGGTCGGCGTCGACGGACGTGCGGGTGAGGTGCCGCAGCTCGGCGAGCGTGCCCGACTCGACCGTGCGGCCGTGCCGAATGATCGTCACGCGGTCACACAGGGCCTCGACCTCGGAGAGGATGTGGCTGGAGAGCAGCACGGTCCGTCCCGCGCGGGCCTCGTCCGTGACGTACTCGCGGAAGACCGCCTCCATGAGCGGGTCGAGCCCGGAGGTCGGCTCGTCCAGGACGAGCAGCTCGACGTCGGAGGACAGCGCCGCGACCAGCGCCACCTTCTGGCGGTTGCCCTTCGAGTACGCGCGGCCCTTCTTCCGGGGGTCGAGCTCGAACCGCTCGAGCAGGACGTCGCGCTTCTTGTCGTCGAGCCCGCCGCGCAGCCGGCCGAGCAGGTCGATGACCTCGCCCCCGGTGAGGTTCGGCCAGAGGCTCACGTCTCCGGACACGTAGGCGAGACGCCGGTGGAGGGCCGCGGCGTCGCGCCAGGGGTCGCCACCGAGCAGCGACACGTCGCCGCCGTCCCCCCGGAGCAGGCCGAGGAGGACGCGGACCGTCGTCGACTTGCCCGCGCCGTTCGGGCCGAGGAAGCCGTGGACCTCGCCCGTGCGGACGGTGAGGTCGAGCCCGTCGAGGGCCGTGGTGGAGCCGAACGACTTGGTGAGGCCGGAGATGCGGATGGCGTCGTCCACGCTCTCGACGCTACACCTTGCTTTCACATATTTCTGAAGGTTCTGGTAGTAGAAGGAGTAGAGTCGGCCGGACGGAAGGGCGGTGATCGTGCAGGGGTCGACTCGAGGAGCCGAGGCCGCGCAGCAGTTCGTCGAGCGCTTCGCAGCCACACTCGTCGAGGCCGGCATGCCGAGGATGCCGAGCCGGGTGTTCGCGGCGATCCTCGTGAGCGGCTCGGGCCGGATGACCTCGGCGGAGCTCTCGGAGGCCCTGCACGTCAGCCCGGCCGCCGTCTCCGGCGCCGTCCGCTACCTCGCCCCCCTCGGGCTGCTCTCCCGCGAACGTGAGCGAGGCACCCGGCGGGACGTGTACGTCGTCCACGACGACCAGTGGCACGAGGCGGTGCTGCGCAGCGACCGGACCCTGCTGCGGTGGGAGCAGGTGCTGCGCGAGGGGGTCGAGGGGCTCGGCGACCAGACGCCGGCCGGTGCCCGTGTCGCGCACTCGCTCGCGTTCGTGGAGTTCATGCAGGAGGAGGTGCGGGGCATGTCCGAGCGCTGGCGGCAGCGACGGGCGGAGCTCGAGCAGGGGCGGTGAACCCGGCGGCGGGTCAGACCCTCGTGCGGCAGGAGCCTATGTCGGTCTGACACGAGGTCGGGGATCACGTGGTGGGCGCGGTCTCCACCTCGACGTCCTCGTCGAACGTCATCTCCGGAGGAGGCTGCCGGAAGCCGCGGGTCAGGTAGACCAGCCATGCGAACCCCAGCACCGCCCAGACCACGCCGAGCACCAGGGCCTTCGAGTCCAGGTGGGTCATCAGCCAGATGACGACGGCAAGACCGATGAGGGGCTGCAGGATCCAGGACATCGGGTTACGGCTGACCCGGTGCCTGTCGCGAAGGTACTGGCAGATCACGGAGATGTTCACGAACGCGAAGGCCGTGAAGGCGCCGAAGTTGATGAACGAGGTGGACGTCGAGACCGACAGGCCGAGGGCCAGCAGCCCGACCGCTCCGGTGAGCAGCAGGTTCAGCATCGGGGTGTGCCACCGCGGGGACACGTAGGCGAAGACCCGCCCGGGCAGCACGCGGTCACGGCCCATCGCGTACATCAGCCGAGCACCGGCCGCCTGGATCGGGATGCCGGCGGTGAACTGCGCCACGATCACCGTTGCGAGGAAGACGGCCGCGAAGAAGTCGCCGCCGATGGTTCTCGCGATCTCGAGCGGAGCGCTTGCCGGCGCCTGGAACTGACCCCCGGGATGCACCGACTG
>JBKHWX010000276.1:0-8880 GCA_046566325.1 Actinomycetes bacterium
GCTGTGATCCGCTCCGCCTCCGACGGCGTGCGGCCGGTCGTGGGGTCGGTCGTCACGTCGCTGACCGAGAAGATTCCGAACTGCATGAGAGCTCCAGTAGTTGAGGATTCAATACCTCTAACCACAGCGTGCCCCGAGTTATGCCCAGGCTCCGCGCTCGTCGAGCTGTCAGGGCACGTCGTCCCCGGGCTCGTGGCCCCGACCGGGGTCCGCCCAGCCCTCGTCTCGATGGACGGCGCCGAGCGCGCCGGGCGCCTCGTCGAGCACCGCTATGACGGCGAGCGTGTCGTCCAGGGGCATGACGGGGCTCTCGGTGAGGCCGGCCGCCAGGCAGCGCTGCACCTCCTCGAGCTCGTGCACGTACCCGCGGCCGGTGTAGGGACGCTCGACGACGAGCGGTTCGGCGTCCGGTCGGTACACGGAGAGCGCGGGGCTGCGGTGGAAGGAGCTGGCGAGCTGGATGCGGCCCCTGGACCCCACGATGCGGGCCTCCCGGGACGGCAAGCTCGTGAGCGAGCACGACAGCAGCGCCGCCGCGCCGTCCGGCCAGCCCAGCAGCAGCGCGGCGTCGGAGTCCACCTTCGACTCCGCCAGCCTGCCGACGACGGACACGCTGGCCGGCGTCCCCAGCAGCATCTGCGCGAAGGACACCGGGTAGACCCCCACGTCGAGCAGCGCTCCCCCACCGAGGGCCGGGTTCCACAGGCGGTGCGTGACGTCGTACGGCGAGACGAAGCCGAAGTCCACGTGGATCGCCCGGATATCACCGATCACCCCGTCCGCCACCAGGCGGCGCAGCTCGACGACGAGGGGCTGGAAACGGGTCCACATCGCCTCCATGCAGAACAGCCGGGCGGCGCGGGCGCGGGCGACCAGGTCCCGGGCCGCCGCCGCGGTTACCGCGAAGGACTTCTCCACGAGCACCGGCTTGCCGGCGGCGAGGCACGCCCCGACGTCCCGGTGGTGCTGCCCGTGCGGCGTGGCGACGTAGACGACGTCGACGTCGGGGTCGGCGAGCAGGTCGACGTAGCTTCCGTAGCTGCGCTCGAAGCCGTGCTCCTCCGCGAACGCGCGTGCGCGGGAGGCGTTCCGGGAGCCGACCGCGTGAGCCGTCGCACCCTCGGTGAGGGACACGTCCCCCGCGACGACGCCAGCGATGCGACCGGTGCCGAGGAAGCCCCAGCGAGTCGTCACCTCGCCGACCCTAGGACAGCCGGCGTCGTCCCGCCTCAGCCCAGAAGGTCCGGCTGGCGCCACTCCTTACCCAGCACGTGCTGGGTAAGGAACGCCAGCACCGTCGAGTACCAGACCTTCGCGTGCCCGGGCGCGAGGATCCAGTGGTTCTCGTCCGGGAAGTAGAGGAAGCGGTGAGGCGTCGCCCCGTCCGGCTCCTTCGACCGGGCGGTCAGGTCGTACCAGAGGCGCAGGCCCTCGCCGATGGGCACCCGGTAGTCCTTGTCGCCGTGGATGACGAGCATCGGTGTGCTGATGTCGTCGACGTGGCGGTGGGGGGAGTTCCGCTCGCGCGCCTCGGGGCTCATCTCGCGCCGCCAGTAGAACCCGGTGTCGGTGGTGCCGACGAACTGGTCCAGGCACCAGACGCTGGCGTGGGGAACGACCGCGTCGAAGCGGTCGGTGTGCCCCGCGACCCAGTTCGCCATGTAGCCGCCGAACGAGCCGCCCATCGCCGCCGTCCGGCTGCGGTCGACGGCGTCCAGCCGCAGCGCCGCGTCGGTGAGGGCCATCAGGTCGGTGAACGGCGCGGCGCCCCACGCGCCCCAGCCCCGAGCGACGAAGCCCCTCCCGTGCCCCGTCGACAGCGCCGGGTCCGGCAGCAGGACGGCGTACCCCCGGGCCGCCATCACCCAGGGGTTCCAGCGCCACGACCACGCGTTCCACGACGAGAGCGGTCCCCCGTGGATCCAGAGGAGCAGCGGTGCGGGGCCCTCCGGGGACGCCCCGTCGGGGAGCGCGAGCCAGGCGCGCAGCAGCGTGCCGTCGTCCGCCGTCGCCGTCACCTCGGTCAGCCGGCCGGGCAGGGGGACGTCGCCCACGGGCGAGCGCAGCACCCGGACGTCCCCGGTCGCCAGGTCCACGCGGACGGGGTGGGCCGGGACCGCCGGGCTCGACCGAAGGGCGAAGACGGACCGTCCGTCCGGTGAGACCGCCGGGTCCGAGTAGGCCCAGTCCCCAGAGGTGAGCGGGTTCACCTCGCCGCTCTCGACGTCCGCGACGAAGAGCGGTGCGCGGCCGTCCGAGTCGGCGGTCACGACGAGGCGCCGCCCGTCGGGGGCCCAGCGGACAGCGGTCGGCCAGCGGTCCCAGCCCTCCCCGAGTACCCGCTCGGGGCCGCCGTCCAGGGGGACGACGACGAGCTCGACGTCGGGAGCCTGCTCCGGCGTCGAGCGCAGCCAGCGGATCGCGGCCACCCGCGTGCCGTCCAGGCTGAGCCGAGGCGCCTCGTACTCGTACGCCTCCTCGTCGGCCAGGGCGCGGCGCCGACCGGTGGCGACGTCGATCGCGACGAGCGTGTACCGCTGCGAACCCATCTCCTCGGGGACCACCCAGCTCGCCACCGCGGTGGAGCCGTCCGCGCTGACGTCCCAGCTCGACTCGTCGTCGAGGGCGACGCCGACGTCGCCGGTCAGGTCCCGCAGCTCGAGCCTTCGCTCCTCCGCTCCGGGGTCGGCGCCCTTCAGGTCCCGCAGCTGCCCCGCGAACAGGCGCTGCCGGTCCGGGCCGAGGTCGTGGTCCCAGAACCGGACCGGGTACCCGGTGTGCAGGACGGCGTTCACGCCCGCGTCCTTACGGGCGGACCGTGCCTTCCTCTCGCTCTCCTCGTCGACGGACGACGGCAGCGTGGCGGAGCCGAGCACGACCGTTCCAACGTCCCGGGCGACGACGACTCCTCCGAGCCCGCCCGGGCGGGAGGCCACCACCCGCGCCTCCCCGGCCGAGCGGGGCAGCAGCCAGAGGGCGGGCGGCGCCTCGTCGTCGTCCGGGTCGCCGTCGGGCCGGGCCGCGCTGAACAGCAGATCCCCGGTGGGGGTGAAGGCGGCGCTCGTCTCTCCCTTGACGCCTCGGGTCAGGCGACGTGCCGGCTGGACACCCTCGACGTCGACCTCCCACAGCGAGGTCACGTACTTCTGCTTCTTCTCGGGCTCGAGGGTGCCGACCCCGACGACGAGCCGCTGGCCGTCGGGCGAGAGGGCGAGGCCGGCGAGGCGCGGCAGCGCGACGAACGAGTCCAGGTCGGCGAACGGGGTCTGCTGGGCGCCGTCCTGCTCGGAGGCCTGCCGGTGGGTCATCTCAGTCTCGGGCCCGTGCCCGCCTGTCCGCGGCCGCCATGCGGGCGAGTATGTCGTTGTACGCGACGAGGTCGGCGTCGTGGTTGCGGTCGGCGGCTCGGTCCTGGCGTCGTGCCTCGCGGTCGTCGCTTCGCGCCCACTGGACGGCCACGACCATGGCCAGGATGAGCGTGGGGAACTCGCCCACCCCCCACGCGATGCCCCCGCCGTTCTGCTGGTCGGCGAGGGCGTCGATGCCCCACCCGAGGGACGAGAACCACGTCGCGGCGAGCAACGTGTCGCTGCTCATGATGGCCACGCCGAAGAAGCCGTGGAACACCATGGTCGCGAGCAGCAGCACCAGACGCGGGAGGTGGCCCGGCCGCTTCGGACCGGGGTCGACGCCGACGACCGCCTGCACGAACAGGTACCCGGCCAGCAGGAAGTGCACCATCATCAGCTCGTGCCCGAGATGGGTGCTGAGGGCCAGCGGGAACAGCTCCGACCAGTAGAACGCCATGAGGCTGCCGGCGAACACGACCGCCGCGACCACGGGGTGGGAGAAGAACTGCACGTACGGCGACCCGATGACCGTGAGCAGCCACTCGCGCGGCCCCTTGGACCCGTCCCGGCGCCGCGGTAGCGCGCGCAGGGCGAGCGTGACCGGGGCGCCGAACACGAGCAGCGACGGCACCGCCATGGAGAGCAGCATGTGCTGCAGCATGTGCGCGCTGAACAGGACGCGGCCGTACTCGGCCGGTCCGCCGCTCGTGAGGAAGACGAGCAGGGCGCAGCCGAGCAGCCACAGCGCGGCGCGCCAGAGCGGCCAGCGGTCGCCCCGTCGCCACAGCGTCCGGATGCCGGCGACGTAGGTCGCGGCCGCGGCGACCGCGATCACCAGCCAGAGCAGGTCCGGTCGCCACTCCGTGAACCAGCTGTCGACCGTGAGGGGCGGCGGCAGCAGCTCGCCCGTGAGGATCTGGGCGGGCGTGCGGTCCGGCGGGACGACGTCCACGGGCACGGGCGGCCGCGAGCGGCTGAGCGCAACGGCCAGTCCCAGCGTGAGGCCGAAGACGACGAGCTCACCGGCGACCAGGCGCCAGAACCCCTGCCTCGCGGGCTGCGAGCGGAGCCCGGCCAGGGTGGTGCGGCGGTGCGTCCACCCGGCGGCGCCGAGCAGCAGGGTCGCGACGATCTTGCCGAGCACGAGCAGGCCGTACCCGTGCAGCAGGTCCGACGGCTCCTCCAGACGGAGCCAAGCGTTGGCGACGCCGGAGACCACGACGAGCGCGAAGCCGTAGCCGGCGAGGGTGGAGAAGCGGTCGGCGACGTCCGGCAGCTCGGCCCCGAGGCGCGGCCTCAGCAGCACGAGGACGGCGAGGCCGCCGAACCAGACCCCGACGCCGAGCGCGTGCAGCCACCACCCCGACACGGCCAGCTCGTGGTTGCTCGCACCGGCCGCGTGGCCCGTCAGCGCGACGGGAAACCACGCGGCCGCCGCGAGCAGCGCGACCACCCCCGCGCCGAGCGGCGTCCGCACGACGAACGCGAGCGCCGACACGAGCGCGGCGATCAGGACCCCGATCAGCAGGTACCGGGTGAGCTCGATCTGGAGGACGAACGTCGCGAGCTCCGACCCGAAGGACGGTTCGGTGACCGGCCGTCCGGCGATGTCGGCGTAGGTCAGCAGCACGGTTCCGGCCCCGGCGAGGGTCCACAGCGTCGCGGCGGCGGACGCGATCGCGACCGAGCGCCGGAACGCGGCCGAGGCCGCGGGCAGGGCCGTCCCGGCGAGCAGCAGACCACCAAGCGTGAGCGCACCGGCGGCGTCCTGGACGGCGCGGCTCACCGGCAGCCCCCAGCGCACCAGCCTGCCGGGGTCGCCGAGCACGAGCGGAGCGGCCGCACCGGTGAGCAGCATCCCGCCCACGAGGGCGAGCAGGCCCGCCACGACGGCGGCCGGAACCGCGCGGCGCGGGAGCGAGGTCAGAACGCGCGCCGGAACCTGCTCCGGCCGGGACGTCAGCTGAGTCGCCACGACCGCACCAACCTCACGAGGACGAAGCCCACACCGACCAGCAGCAAGACGCCGGCGACCGCCCAGAGCGGCGAGGCCGTCTGCGCCCGCGGAGCGCTCTCGCCGGGCGCGAGCACCGTGAAGCCCGTCTGGCCGCGGGCGTCGCCCGGCGTCACCGCGTAGTCCACGACGTAGTGCCCGGGACCTTCGTGCGGCGCGGAGAAGACGGCGTCCGTCCCGGCCAGCGAGGCGCTCACCGCCTGCTCGCCGGACGGCGTCCGGACCGACAGCCGCACCGAGAAGCTCTCGAGCGGCTCGGCGAAGGTGAGGCGCACCTGCTCGGGCACGGCAGCGACGAGCTCGCCGTTCGCGGGTGACACCGCGACGAGCCGCTGGGCGTCGGCGAGCGCCCGGTCGACGGCGAAGGCTGGCGCTGTCGCCAGCAGGGCCGCGACCGTGGCAAGCGAAGCCGAGACGAGCGTCGTCCGCAGGGGAGGGCGCCTGGAGGCTGAGCACCGCACGCGGCCAGGGTAAGCCGGGCCACCGACAGACCTTCGGGTCCCCGGGTACTGCTCGTCGCGGCCGCCCAGGTCATCGGCTCCTCATCCGAGGCCCAGCCGTCGGTCCTGCAGCACCGGGAACTCCTTGCGCACCCGCTCGACCTCGGCGAGGTCGACGTCGGCGACGAGCACCTCCTCCCCCGTGCCCGCCTCGGCGAGGACGTCTCCGGTCGGCCCGACCACCTGGCTCCGACCACCCATCTCGGTGCTCGCGTGCCTTCCGGCGGTGTTCGCGGCGACCAGGAAGAGCTGGTTCTCGAGGGCACGGGCCCGGCCGAGCAGGCTCCAGTGCGCGACCCGCGCCGCGGGCCAGGCCGCGGGCACGACGACGAGGCGCGCGCCGTCGTCCAGCAAGGCCCGAAACAGCTCCGGAAACCGGAGGTCGTAGCACGTGGCGAGCCCGACGCCCACCTCCCGTCCCGTGCCGTCGTCCGTACCGGGCAGCGGGACGACGACCACGGACTCGCCGGCGTCGAGCAGCTTCGGCTCGCCCGCCCCGAAGCCGAACCGGTGGACCTTTCGGTACGTCGCGACGACGTTCCCGTCGGGCCCGAGCAGGACGGAGGTGTTGAACAGGCCCCGCCCGTCCCGGCCCGGCCGCGTGCGCGCGTCCTCCACCACCGAGCCGGCGTGCACGAAGGCGCCGATCTCGCGGGCGACCTCGGCCAGCCGCTGCACGGTGGGCCCGTCCAGCGGCTCGGCGTCCCGGTCCCAGGTCCGGTACGAGAAGCCGCCCTGGGGCCACAGCTCCGGCAGGACGACGAGGTCCGCACCCTGCTGCTGGCGGACCAGCCCCTCGACGCGCGCCCGTCGGACGTCGAGCGGCTCGTCGTCCCCGTACGCGACCTGAACCACCGAGATGCGCATGGGACGACCATAAGGTGGGGCGGTGACGTCCGTTCCGGCCGGCGGCTCCGCACTCGTCGGCGCCACCGCCCTGCGTGCCGAGCTGGAGTCCGCAGCCGCCGACGCCGTGCCGCTGCTGCTCGACGTCCGGTGGACCCTCGCGGGACCGCACCACGACGAGTACCTCTCCGGACACCTGCCGGGCGCCGTGTTCTGCGACCTCGAAGCGGACCTGTCCGCACCTGCCGGCGTGCGCGGACGGCACCCGCTCCCGTCGGCGGAGGCGATGACGGCGACGATGCGGCGGCTCGGGGTCGCCCCTGCGCGCCCGGTCGTCGTCTACGATGGCGGCCCCTCGCTGGCCGCCTCGCGCGCCTGGTGGTGCCTTCGCTGGGCAGGCCACGACGACACCCGTCTGCTGGACGGCGGCCTTCCGGCCTGGGTGGAGGCAGGCGGAGTGCTGGAGCGCGGCGACGTGACCCCGGTCCCGGCGCCGGACGCCGCGGCACGAGTGGGTGCCATGCCGGTCGCGACGCTGGACGAGGTGGCGAGCGGGGAGGTGGGCGTCCTCGTCGACGTCCGGACGCCGGAGCGGTTCCGGGGTGAGGTGGAACCCGTGGACCCCGTGGCCGGTCACATCCCTGGCGCGGTCTCCTGCCCCGGCGGGGCGCTGTTCGGCCCGGACGGGCGGCTTCGACCCCCGGCCGAGCTGCGCGCCGTCCTCGCGCCGTTGCTCTCCGACCCGGCAGCGGGGACGCGAGGGGTCACGTCCTACTGCGGGTCCGGGGTCACCGCGACGCAGCTGGTGCTCGCGCTGCACGAGGTCGGTGTGACCGGTCGGCTGTACCCGGGCTCGTGGTCCGAATGGGTGGCCGGCTCGGCGCGGCCGGTGGCGACCGGACCGTGACCTACCTCATACGGTTGAATTTTTGACTTCCCCCCCAAGTTCTTGAGAACCTGAGGAAGGCGAGACGCCGGTTCGAACCGGCGCCGCGCGACCATCTGCAGTACGTCAGCCCGGCCCGCCGGTGCTGAGCCGCGACGTCCCGACCGCTCGCGGACGTGTCCTGCTCTTCTCGGTCGCCAGGTTGGCGGTACCCCCAAGGGGGCGCCCCTTGCCAGTTGGTCCGGGATGCGCCACGGAGGGGATGGCGCACTCCCGGCCCTCCCTCCCCATCTCTCTCGGTTTGACACCCGCGTCCATGACGAGGATAGTTGCGTCCCGCATCCATTTGATTGCGTCAATCATTCAGTTGGAGACCAATGATGACCGCCGCCCCTGAGCTGCGTCGCCAGGAGCAGGACGACCGGTGCCCGACCGCCGGCGTCACCGAGCAGGTGCAGCTGCTCACCCGGACGATGCACGTGCTGCGCAACCAGGTCGCCGCCGCCGGTGGCGACGACCTCCCCTGGTCGACCTACATGCTGTTGTTCCACCTCGTCTCCGGAGGCCCGCGTCGGGCGAGCGCCTTGGCCGAGGTTGCCTGCATCGACCCGTCGACCGTCAGTCGCCAGGTCAGTGACCTCGTCCGGCTCGGCCTCGTGGAGCGTCG
The DNA here is from genome assembly GCA_046566325.1 of Actinomycetes bacterium. Lineage (GTDB taxonomy): Bacteria > Actinomycetota > Actinomycetes > Actinomycetales > BWSM-131 > BWSM-131. Next base: position 8,264 of record JBKHWX010000276.1, read on the forward strand.
AGCCGATCCCGACGACGGACGAGCAACCGTCCTCGTCGCGACGGAGCGCGGCGTCGAGACTCAGCAGCGGATGCGCAGGGGACGCGACCGGATGATGGCGCGCGTCCTCCAGAGCTGGTCCGACAAGGACGTCGACCAGCTGACCGGCGCCCTGCGCCGCTTCAACGCCGACCTGACGGCGGAGCTCCCAGGCATCGTCGCGTCGCTCCAGCGGCGGACGGCTTCCGGGCTCACCCTCAGCAGCGCCGACACCCTTGACGACGAGGACTGACCGCTTCATGACCACCACCGCTGCCCCACCGGTCGCAGCCCCTGCTCAGCTGACCCATCGCCAGGTCGTGACGATCCTCTCCGGGCTGATGATGGGGATGTTCCTCGCCGCCCTCGACCAGACGATCATCGCGTCGGCGATCCGGACCATCTCCGACGACCTCAACGGCCTGTCGCTGCAGGCGTGGGCGACCACCGCCTACCTCATCACCGCCACCATCAGCACGCCGCTCTACGGCAAGCTCTCCGACATCTACGGCCGCAAGCAGTTCTTCCTCGCGGCCATCTCGATCTTCGTCGTCGGCTCGATCCTCTCCGGCTTCTCGACCTCGATGTACGAGCTCGCG
>JBKHWX010000277.1:0-20609 GCA_046566325.1 Actinomycetes bacterium
CGCCTCCCTGTCCGGCGCGTCCCTGTCCGGCGCGTCCCTGTCCGGCGCGTCCCTGTCCGGTGCGTCCCTCTCCGGTGCGTCCCTCTCCGGTGCGTCCCTGTCCTGACACTGGTCAAGGCTGCGGTGACAGACCGGGGTGGACGCTGCATGATGGATAGCGCCACGCCGGGGGCAGTTCCGAAGGACGGCCGCTCCCACTCCTCGGACTGACGGCAGAAGGGCTGACAGGGTGACCAAGACCTGGCCGGGCGCGGCCCGACCGGCTCTGATGGTCGCCCTGCTCAGCACGGCGCTCGCAGCAGCCGGGCTCGCGCTCCTGTTCTTCGTGCACGAGGCCCTGCAGCTGTCGGCCTCGTCGACCTCCCTCGCCCTGGCCGCGTTCGTCGGCCTGCTGTACGTCATCGCCGAGAGCACGCAGTTCCACCTCGAGGTGAGGCGGCAGGCGTTCTCGGTCTCTATCAGCGACCTCCCCCTCGTCCTAGGCCTCTTCTTCCTGCCTCCCTGGTGGCTCATCGGCATCAGGCTCGGCACGGCCCTGGTCGTCTTCGTCGCCCGGCGGATGGCGCCGCTCAAGGCCTGGTTCAACCTCGGCCTCTTCTCCGCGGAGGTCGGCGTCGCCGTCGCCCTGTTCCACCTGCTCGAGATCGGCGCCGGCAGAACCCTCTCGGACTGGGTCCTCACCTACCTGGTCGTGCTCGTGGCCGACGTCTTCGGGTCCTACGGCGTCATCGTCGCCATGGGCATCCTCCAAGGGCTGCCGGCGTCCGACGCGCGGGTCCGCATGCTGGTCTCGGTCATGGTGTCGGGCCTGCTGACGACGACCGTCGCCCTCCTCGGCGTGCTGGCGATCGACATCACCACGTGGGGACTTCTGCTCCTGGCCGTCCTGATCGTCCTGCTCTCGGCCGCTCACCGCGCCTACTTCGCCCTGCTCAGGAGGCACACCGACCTCGGGCAGCTGCTCGGGTTCACGCAGAGCGTCGGGGCGCTCAAGACGACCGAGGAGATGACCGGCACCGTCCTGCAGCAGGCACGCGAGCTGCTCCAGGCCGAGGACGCCGTCCTCAGGCCCCCTGCGGACGTCGACCGTGACGGGCTCGCGGCCGGCGAGGCTCATGTGATCGACCGGCACACGAGGGACCCGTTCCTCCGGGAGTGGCTCGGCCGGGCGGGCCTCCGTGACGCGCTGCTGGTGCCGCTGCACGACGAGGACGACCTCGTCGGCGTCCTTCAGGTCGGCAACCGCCTCGGTGCCGTCAGCACCTTCACTCCGGACGACCTGCGGCTCCTGCAGACGGTCGCCGCCCACACCGAGGTGATATGGCGCAACGGCCGTCTGCTGGAGAAGCTCAGCTACGACGCTCACCACGACACCCTGACGGGCCTCGTCAACCGCAACCGCTTCCGCCAGCGGCTTGCCGAGCTGCTCTCCGAACTGCCACAGCTTCGGCCCGCCTCCCATGACAGTGCGCACCCGGTCGACGCGGTCAAGAACGCCGAGTGCGAGGCCGCGGTCCTCCTCCTCGACCTGGACCGGTTCAAGGAGATCAACGACGCCCTCGGCCACCCGGTCGGCGACATGCTGCTGCGCGCCGTCGGCGAGCGGATCGTCCGGGCAGTGCCGGACGACGCGGAGGTCGCCCGTATCGGAGGCGACGAGTTCGCCGTCCTGCTGCCGAGCTGCAGCTCGTCGGACGACGCAGTCGCGGTCGCGGCTGCCTGTCGCGACGCGCTGAACGAGCCCTTCGAGGTGCAGGGCAGCTTCCTGGACCTCGGAGCGGCCGTCGGGATCGCCGTCGTCCCCGCCGACGGACACGACGCCGACATCGTGCTGCGGCGGGCGGACGTCGCGGTCACCAGCGCGAAGCAGCAGACGAACGGCCTCGCGCGCTACGGGCCCGAGGACGACAGGAACAGCCGGCATCGGCTCGCGCTGGCGAGCGACCTGCGCCGGGGGATGGAGGTGGGGCAGATCGACCTCCACTACCAGCCCAAGGTCGACGCGGAGACCTCTCGGCTGCTGGGCTTCGAGGCGCTGGCCCGCTGGCAGCACCCGGAGCGGGGGATGGTGCCGCCCGACGAGTTCATCCCGCTCGCGGAGCACACCGGGCTGATCGGCCGTCTGACGCAGATCGCTCTCGCCCAGGCCCTGAAGCAGACCGCCACCTGGAGCCGCCAGAGGGGCCCGGCCGGCATGGCCGTCAACCTGTCGGCCCGACGCCTGCACGACCCCGAGCTGCCCGCCATGGTGGCGGGAATGCTCGCGGACACCGCGGTACCACCCAGGCTCCTCACGCTCGAGATCACGGAGAGCAGCCTGATGACGGACCCGGCCGCGGCGACCCGCGCTCTCCACGAGCTCAAGGACATCGGGATCCGCCTGTCGGTGGACGACTTCGGAACCGGCTACTCGGCGCTCTCGTACCTCCAGCGTCTTCCCGTGGACGAGGTGAAGATCGACCGGTCGTTCGTGATGCCCATGCTGGCGGACGCCGGTGCGTACGCGATCGTCAAGGCGATTATCGAGCTCGCCCACACGCTGGACCTCTCCGTCGTCGCGGAGGGCGTGGAGGACGACGACAGCCAGCAGGCGCTGCATCGCCTGGGATGCGACGTGCTTCAGGGCTACCACATCAGCCGGCCCATGCCACGCCAGCAGGTGGACGAGTGGGTTCGGGACTGGCAGCGCCGGAACCACGTACGGACGGACCGGGGCGGGCTCCGGCGGGGCTGAGCCCGCCCCGGTCGACCGTCAGGCCCCGAACATCCTGACGTTGCTCTGCTCCACCTCGGCGTAGGAGGCAGCAGCAGACATCAGTGCGGTGTTGATCTGCTCCAGAGACTGCTTCACGCGCTCCTGCGTGGCCCTCCAGTCCCCGACGAGGTACTGGAACTGGTCGGCGGCCTGTCCCTTCCAGGAGCCCTGGAGGTCGAGAAGGTTCCTCATCATCCGGTCCACCTCGGCGCTGATGCTCCCTATGGACCCTCTCACCGCCGCGCTGGCCTCGGTCACCCGTGCGCTGTCCACCTCGAACCGGCTCATGCCGAGCTCCTTCCGTGAAGACCTTCCGTTGACGAGGCAGACGCTAACCGCTGCAAACGGCTACGAACGCTGTTATCCACAGCCTTCCAGCTGCTCCAGCTCGGCCTTCAGGTTCCGCCGGGCCGCCTCCTCCCAGAGGCCGCGGCCGACCGCCGTCCGGTAGATGGCAGGGCGCTGCAGCAGACGTCTGAGGACGTCGGCCCGTCCGGCGGCGAACACGGCGGGCTGCAGGTTCCGGTACTCCTTCCGGACGCCGGCCACGTAGCGCCCGTAGCGCGCCCGGTCGGCTGCCAGGACGGCGAGGTCGGCGTCGCAGAGCACGGCGGCCTCCTCGTCGTCCTCGGCCGGGTCGTGCTGCGCCGTCACGAGAACGAGGTCGGCCACGCGACGGCAGACGTCGGCGGGGACGCCGAGCGCCGCCAGCTCCTCGTCGGCGAGCTCCGCCGACCGCCGCTCGTCCTCGCCCGGCACCCCGTCGTACACGGCGTCGTGGAACCAGGCGGCGAGGACCACCGTGGGCAGGTCTCGCCCCGCGAGCCGCCGGACGGCGTCCAGAACCTCCTCCAGGTGCTCGACGTCGTGGTACCCGCGCGCCGGGTCCGCCCAGCGCCGGAGCAGGTCCACGGCGGCGGCCTCGACGTCGACGGCGGCAGCGCGCGCACCGGCTGCCTGGCATGCCGTGGTGAAGCTTTGCACGAGCCGCGGCGGGCGGTGCTCCATGGCCTCGAGTCTGCCCGTGGAGCACCGCTCGCCGATCCCCGGCGTCGGTCCGGAGGGTGCGTCAGCCGCCCTGGCGCGTCCCGAGCGTCACGTCCACCTTCTGGGTGGCCCCGTTCCTCGCGATGGTCAGGGTCACCTTCGTGCCGGGCGCGCGCTCACGGATCTGCGCCGTCAGCGACTCGGCCCCGTTCACGGACTCCCCGTCGACAGCGATGACGGCGTCCTCGCGCTGGAGCCCTGCCTGCTCGGCGGGCGTACCGGACGCGACCTCCGCGATGACCGCGGCCTGCCGCTCCGCCCCGTCCGCCTTCGTCAGACCGTCCTGCAGGCTCACGCCGAGGATCGCGTGCCTCGCCTGTCCGTTGCTGATCAGCTCGCCCGCGATCCGCTTCGCCTCGTTGATCGGGATGGCGAACCCGAGCCCGATGTTCCCCGCCTCACCACCGGACCCGGTGGAGATGCTTGCGATCGAGGAGTTGATCCCGATCACGGTGCCGGACGCGTCCACGAGGGCGCCTCCCGAGTTGCCGGGGTTGATCGCCGCGTCCGTCTGGATGGCGTTCGTCACGACCTGCTCCGGAGCGCTGCTCCCCCCGAAGGGCGACTCGCTGGCCTGCCCGCCCGTCGTGACGGGCCGGTCGACCGCGCTGACGATCCCGGTCGTCACGGTGTCACTCAGGCCGAGCGGGTTGCCGATCGCCATCACCGGCTGCCCCGGCACCACCTTGGAGGAGTCGCCGAAGGTGGCCGGGTGCAGGTCCGAGGGCGGGTTCGGGATCTGGACGACGGCCAGGTCGGTCGCCGGGTCGAGACCGACGACCCGGATGTTGCTGAACACCCGGCCGTCGGAGAGCACGACCCGCATCTGGGCGTTGGAGCCGGCGCCGGTCACGACGTGGTTGTTGGTGAGGATGTGGCCCTTGTCGTCCATGACGACGCCGGACCCCTGTCCTGCCGTGGTCTGGCTCGCCACCTGGATCGTCACGACGCTCGGGGACACCGCTTGCGCGACGCGCACCCAGTCCGGCGCCGACCCGTCGGACGAGGCGGGCACGGGCGCCTGCACGTTCTGCGAGGTGGACGGCGTCGCGCTCAGGCTCGCCTGGCGGCCCCACTGGCGTGCCCCTAGGAGCGCGAGGCCACCGACGACGAGGGCCGTGACGACGACGGCCGCGACCAGCGCCAGCCAGCCGGGACCCCGGCGCGCCCGGGAGCCGGCTGGGGCGGGCCCGACGGACCCCCCGGGGCCGTAGGGGGGGACCCCGGAGACCGGTCGGCCGGCAGATCCGGGCGGCGGGTACTGGCCGAAGGGAGGACCGGCCGTGTCCTGCTCGGGTGGCCAGGGGGCCCGCCATCCCTCGGGCGGCGGGTACCCGTGGGATGCAGGAGCGCCGCCGGGCCGAGAAGCAGCGTCGGGTCCGCGTGCAGCGCCGGCCTGAGGGCCGGCCCCGGACCCGTCAGCCGCCCCGGCCTCGCGGGCCGGGCCGGCGTCACGAGCATCGCCCGGTGCGGTCTGCTGGCGTGGCTGGTCGTCCTCGCGCTCACCTCGTCCTGGCTCTGACATCCGCTCCCCACCGTGAATGTGGTCCTCGTACCGGTGCCCGCCGGACGGGCCCCCGGCAGCAAGAGCTCGGCTTCCTGTCTCTGACATCGTTCTCCACCTCGGGCGAGTACGCCCCTCGGCCACTCGACCTCTGTTGTCCCGGGCCCCCTGCACGGAGGCCGCCTGGGACTACTACAGCGGCCTGTTCTGAGGATCGGCTCAACCGATGCTGGGAGTTCGCTGAGACCGAGGAGCCTCCTCGTCGTCGTCCGCGTCGTGCGCGTGGACGTCGTCCACGGCCTGGGCGAGCGGCAGCGCGACCTCGAAGGTGGCTCCGCCTCCCGGGGTCGGCACGACCCTCGCGGACCCGCCGTGCGCACGGCTGATGCCCTCGACGATGGCGAGGCCGAGACCGGAACCTCCGCCGGCACCTCGGCTCCGCGACGGGTCCGCGCGGTAGAAGCGCTCGAAGATGCGCTCGGCATCCTCGGGAGGAATGCCGGGGCCGTGGTCGGTCACCTGCCATCGCGCCCACCCGCCGGTGCTCCCCACGCCGATCTCGATCGGGGACTCCGCGGGCGTGTGCCGCAGGGCGTTCGTGAGCAGGTTGGCGAGCACCTGGCGGAGCCTCGCGTCGTCCCCGATGGTGGGCGCACCCCGCGGGAGCGGGTCCCCGTCCAGGCCCGTCAGCCTCACCCGCCGTCCCCGGGCCAGGGCCTCCGCGTCGTGGACGGCGTCCCCGGCGAGAACGAGCAGGTCCACCCTCTCCCGCCGCATCGGGCGCTGCTCGTCCAGCCTGGCCAGGAGCAGCAGGTCCTCGACGAGGCCACCCATCCGGGTCGCCTCCTCCTCGATCCGGCGGAAGCTGCGTGCGACGTCCTCGGGCTCACGGACGGCACCCATGCGGTACAGCTCGGCGAAGCCACGCACGGAGGCGACCGGCGTCCTCAGCTCGTGGCTCGCGTCCGCCACGAACCGGCGCATCCGCGCCTCGGACGCCTCCCTGGCCGCGAGCACGGCCTGGATGCTGTCGAGCATCGCGTTCACGGCTGCACCGAGCCTGCCCACCTCCGTCGTCGGCGCTGCCGACTGCACCCGGCGCGACATGTCGCCCTGGCCGAACCCGGTCGCCACCGACTCCACCTCGCGCAGCGGTCGGAAAGCACGGCGTACGGCGGCGAGACCGAGCAGGGCACAGGCCGCGAGCACGGCGATGCCGATGAGCAGCAGCCGGGCCTTCATCCGCGCCAGCGTGCCCTGAACGCCGTCCAGCGGCTTGGCCACTGTCGCGATGACGGGGTGGGGGGCTCCGCGCTGCGTCAGGAGCACCGGGGTGGCGAGCACCCGCCACGCCGGCCCGTGGGGGTCGACCGAGCCGACCGTGAACGGGTCGTCGCCGGCCTGCGTCACGAGCTGGGGGGTGAGGTCCGGAAGCTCCTCGGGGTAGGCGGTGCTCGTGCGCTCCCAGAGCAGGGCGCCGTCCTGGCTGAAGACGCTGATCTCGTAGGGGCTCGGAACGTCGACCGAGCGCTGCATGGGGTTCGCCGAGGTGATCAGGCCTACGAGCAGGGTGGGCGACGACGCCGTCCGCAGCTCGTCGTCCGTCCGCGCCAACAGGTCGCCTCGCAGGACGGTGAGCGTCGCCGTCCCGCTGAGCAGCAGCGCGACGCTCAGCAGCAGCAGCAGGACGGCGACCAGGCGCGCCCGCAGCGACAGCGACGACGTCACGGGCCGGCCGCCGCCTCCGGGGGCAGCCGCAGCACGTACCCCACCCCGCGTCTGGTGTGGATCAAGGGGACGACGTGCCTGCCGTCCGGGCCCGGGCTGTCCACCTTTCGCCGCAGGTAGGAGATGTAGGACTCGACGATGCCCGCCTCGCCCGAGAAGTCGTAGTTCCACACGTGGTCGAGGATCTGCGCCTTCGACAGCACCCGGTTGGGGTTGAGCATCAGGTAGCGCAGCAGCTTGAACTCGGTCGGCGAGAGGTCGATCGGACGGCCTGCCCGTCGCACCTCGTGCGAGTCCTCGTCGAGCTCGAGGTCGGCGAAGACCAGTCGGCCGGCCGCCGGCTCGGCGATCGCCCCGGTTCGCCGGAGGATCGCCCGGATGCGTGCGACGACCTCCTCCAGGCTGAACGGCTTGGCGACGTAGTCGTCGCCGCCGACGGTGAGGCCCGCGACGCGGTCGGAGACGTCGTCCTTCGCGGTCAGGAACAGCACGGGCGTGTCACGTCCCCGTTCCCGCAGGCGCCGGGTGACGGCGAACCCGTCGAGGTCGGGCATCATCACGTCCAGCACGAGCAGGTCGGGCCGTACGCGCTCGGTCTGCGCGAGGGCCTCCTGGCCGTTGCCGGCGGTGTGCACCTCGAAGCCCGCGAACCTCAGCGACGTGGACAGCAGCTCGCGGATGTTCGGCTCGTCGTCGACGACGAGCAGCCTCGCCTCAGGGGACGCGTTCGGTCTCACCGTCCCAGTCTGTGGGAGCAACCTGGTAACTCGCTGGACGTCCTCGGCCCGTCGCAGCAGGACGACTCCGTCACAGCAGAACGTTTGCGAGCTCTCGGTACTCCTGTCGTGGGAAGCGGGCAGCTCCGTCGGTCAGCACCTGGACGAGGACGCAGTCGGCTCCGGCGTCGTGGTGGGCCCGGACGCGGTCGGCGACCTGGTCCGGCGTCCCCCAGGCGACCACGGCGTCGACGAGCCGGTCGCTGCCGGCGCCCGCGATGTCGTCGTCCCCGTAGCCCAACCGGCGGAGGTTGTTGGTGTAGTTCGGCAGCCCCAGGTACCCAGTCGTGTGCCGTCGGGCCACCCGGCGGGCGCGGTCCGGGTCGGTCTCGAGGACGACGGCCTGCTCGGTCACGAGCAGCGGCCCGTCTCCGAGCGTCTCCCGCGCCTGCGCCGTGTGCTCGACGGGCACGAAGTACGGATGTGCGCCGGCGGCACGTTCGGCGGCGAGCCGCAGCATCCGTGGGCCCAGCGCCGCGAGGACCCGCCGCTCGACCGGGACGACGGCCTGCTGCGCGTCGAGCTGGTCCAGGTAGCCGACCATCCGGCTGTAGGGCCTGTTGTAGCGCTCGCCGGCCTGCTCCACCCGTGGAGCATGGCTGGCCCCGAGCCCGAGCAGGAAGCGTCCCGGATGGCGTTGCTCGAGCCGTTCGAAGCCATCCGCGGTCTGCTGGGGTGTGCTGTGCCAGATGCTGAGGATGCCGCTCGCCACCGCGAGCCGACGGGTGGCGTCGAGCAGGTCCCCGAAGACGGTCGGCACGCCCTCGCCGAAACCGGCGGAAAGCCAGAGCGACCCGTAGCCGAGGTCGTCGAGCTCGGCCGCGACGTCCTTGGCCTCGTCCCGTCGTGACTCGTCGAGCCACGTGCCTGTGCCCCATACCCCGACGCGTCCGACGTCCATGGCCGAGACGCTAGCAAGACCGGTCGGAAGCGGCGTTCGGGAGAAGAGCGGGCTCAGAAGAACGCCTTCAGCTCAGAAGAACGCCTTCGGCTCAGAAAAACACAGACCGCCGCGACACGAGCAGCGAGTACAACGTCTGCTGGATCGTCTCGCGCACCTGGTCGGTCAGGTCGAACACGAGCATGGGGTCCTCCGCCCCGCCCTCGCCGTGGTCGTCCGTCGAGATCGGCTCACCGAACTCGATGAGCCACTTGCTCGGCAACGGGAGGAGACCCAGCGGGCCGAGCAACGGCCACGTGGGTGTGACCGGGACGTACGGCACACCTAGCAGCCGTGCCAGCGTCGGCATGTTCCCGATGATCGGGTAGATCTCCTCGGCGCCGACGATGGAGCAGGGCACGATCGGGGTCCCGGTGCGCAACGCGGCCGAGACGAAGCCCCCGCGGCCGAAGCGCTGCAGCTTGTACCGCTCGCTGAAGGGCTTGCCGATCCCCTTGAACCCCTCGGGCCACACGCCGACGAGCTCGCCCGTCGACAGCAGCCTCTCGGCGTCAGGGTTGGCGGCGAGCGTCGACCCGGACTTGCGGGCGACGTCGCCCACGAAGGGCAGGGAGAAGACGAGGTCGGCGCCGAGCATCCTCAGGTGCCGGTGCAGTGGGTGCTCGTCGTGGACGGCGACCTGGGTCATCAGCGCGTCCAGCGCGATCGTGCCCGAGTGGTTGGCGACGACGAGGGCGCCGCCCTCCGTGGGGACGTTCTCGATGCCGCGGACCTCGACGCGGAACCACTTCTTGTACAGCGGGCGGAGCAGGTTGAGCACGACGACGTCGGTGAACTCCGGGTCGAAGCCGAAGTCGTCGACCTCGTAGTCGCCCGTGATCCGGCGGCGCAGGAACGACAGCGAAGAGGCCAGCTTCTGCTCGAGGTCGGACGCCTCGCGGTGCCCCCGGGGAGGTGGGCCCTCGGGCACCTGCGCGGCGAGCTCCTCCCCGATGCGCGCGGCCTGGAGGACGGCCGCGGCCCTGCCCTCCTGGGTCGACGGGGGCTCGCCTCCCCTGGCCGCTACCGGCGGCCCGTCGGTCGGGGCTTCGACCGACTGCGGCTGTCCCGCCCCCTCCCCCTGGGAGGGCGGCTCCGGCTTCCTAGCAGCGTTCGGGCGGGACCGCTTCGTGGGCCCAGCAGCCGGGCGCGCCCCAGGCTCGCTCCCGACGACGGGGACGTCGGTGCCGGGCCTGTCGTGCAGCGCGTCGGGGGGCGCTTCCTCCTCGCGCGGCTGCGGGATGACGTCGCCGGCGGTCCCGCCCGGTACCTCCGAGACGTCGAGCTCGCCCAGCAGGGGCGTCGTCCTGCGCCGCCGCCGGGCTCGTTCGCCCCCTGCCCGGTGTGCGCCGGCCGCGACGTCGGAGGAGGCCCGCGACCGGCCCTGGTGCGTGCGGCTGCCCTCGATCGGTATCACCCTCGCCTCGCCCATCAGCCCACCTTCACCAGTCCGCCCGTGAGCTGCGACGCACCGCGCTCGACACGGTCGAACACCTCGGGAGACAACGGTCCACGCAGGGGTCGGCCCGCCACGTAGTCGGCGAACGCCTCCCGCGTCGTGTACCGCGGCTCCAGCCCGAGGACCCGTCGCATCCGCGTGGTGTCGAGCCCTCGACCGTACGAGAGGAAGGCGATCTGGTCCGCCGTGAAGTCGGCGAGGCCCGTGCTCCGGATCGCGCGCCCGACCGCGGGCACGATCGGGGCCGGGAGCGCGAACGGGGGGCGGCCGGTCATGCCGATCGCCTGGTGCAGGGTCACCACGCCGTCGCCGGCTACGTTGATCAGTCCGGTCGCGGACCCGGTGGCCGCGAGGCGCAGCGCCTCGCGGCCGTCGTCCTCGTGGACGAACTGGAGCCGCGGGTCGACCCCGAGCACCGTCGGGACCACCGGGAGCTCGAAGTCGTCCGTGAGCGCCGTGCGCACGCCGGGTCCGATGAAGTTCGCCAGCCGCAGCACGGCGACGTCGACGTCCGGCCGGCGGCGCGAGAAGCCGCGCACGTAGCCCTCGACCTCGACCGAGTCCTTGCCCCACCCGGCCTTCGGCAGCACCTTCGCGCCCATGTCCTCGGTGAACATGGCGGGGTCACGGGGGCTGGACCCGTACACCGCGGCCGTCGACTTCATGACGAGCCGCCGGAGGGTCGGCGCCTTCTGGCAGGCGGCGAGCAGCTGCATCGTCCCGATGACGTTGATCTCCTTCATGGAGACCCGCCCCCCGGCGGTCAGCGGGGTGGCGATCACGTTCATGTGGACGACGGTGTCGACCTCCGCCCGCGAGATCACCTTCGCGATCACCGGGTTGCGGATGTCTGCGCGGACGAACTCGGCGTCCCCGATGTCGTGCGGTGGAGGGATGACGTCGACCCCGATCACACGGCCGATGCCGGGAGTCGACGTGAGCAGCTTGGCGAACCGTCCGCCGAGGTACCGGGAGACACCCGTGACCAGGACGACCTCAGCCATGCCCCCTCCTGCCCGAACGTGTCATCCGACCTGGTTCGTCTGCTCGTCGTCGTCTGTCTGCGTCATTGTCTGTCTAGGTCGTGGTCTGTCTCAGAGGTCGTCTTCGTCAGCGAGCCTCTTCCGCCACGATAGGCGGCGCGGCCGGGGTCAGGGCACGGCGAGCCCCGATGACGCCCGGCTCCGACGCTACTTCTTGTTGCGGCGCTGGTGACGGGTCTTGCGGAGCAGCTTGCGGTGCTTCTTCTTCGCCATCCGCTTACGGCGCTTCTTGATGACGGAACCCATGGATCCTCACAGCTTCGTCGGCGGCCAGTCCTGACCGCACCGGTCTACGGTTCGGTGCACACAGAACCGCCGGGGAGCCGGCGGTTCTGCTCGAGCGGGCGCGCACAACGACTCGGGCCGCGCTCGTCCGGTGGACAGCCTACCTGTGGACCGAGTCGCCAGGCTCACGAGCGCGGGCGCCTGCGTCGGTCCGACACGTGCAGCCGGTGCCGGGGTGGGCTGCGACCATTCGCGGGTGGACGTCCTCACCCCGGCCGAGCAGGGAAAGCGCCGGGGTCTGCGCCAGATGCGTACGGTCGCCGGAGGCCTTCTCCTCGTCGCCGCGCTGGTCTACCTCTGGGCGAGCCGAGCCGAGAACGCCGGCGCACCGACGTGGGTCGGTTTCGTCCGGGCCGCCGCGGAGGCGGGGATGGTGGGCGGCCTCGTGGACTGGTTCGCGGTCACCGCGATCTTCCGCCGACCCCTCGGCCTGCCGATCCCCCACACCGCGCTGGTCCCGACGCGGAAGGACCAGCTCGGGGAGAACCTCGGCGACTTCGTCGGGACCCACTTCCTCGCCGAGGACGTCGTCCGCGAGCGGGTCGCGCAGGTCGACGTCGCCGACCGGGTCGGCAGCTGGCTCTCCGAGACCGAGAACGCGGACCGGGTCGCCGCCGAGGCCGCAAACCTGCTCCGTGCCGCCCTCGTCGTGCTCAGCGACCGGGACGTCCAAGAGCTGGTCGAGCAGACCGTCGTCCGCCGGCTCGCGACCGTGCCCGTCGGGCCACCCGCGGGTCGCCTGCTCGCGGGGGTCCTCGCGGACGGCGCGCACCATGGGCTGGTCGACGCGCTGGCCGAGCACGCGGGCGAGTGGGTGGTCCGGCACCAGCGGGAGATCGAGGAGATGGTGCTCAGCCAGGCGCCGTCATGGTCTCCGCGGCTGGTCGACGAGCTGGTCGCCGGCCGGGTGTTCGCCGAGGTGCTGCGCCTGGTCACCGCGGTTCGCGAGCAGCCGGACCATCCCGCTCGGGTCGCCGTCGACGAGTGGCTGACGGCGCTCGCCCGGGACCTGCGAGAGGACCCGGCAACCATGGCCCGGGCGGACGCTCTCGTCGCCGGCCTCCTCACGCACCCCTCGGCCCGGGAGTCGCTCGCCGAGCTGGCCGGTACGGTGCGCCGTTTCGTGCTCGAGGCGCTGGACGACCCCGACTCCGAGCTGCGCCGAAGGGTGCGAGGCGTCCTCGTCGACCTGGGACGACGCACTGCCGAGGACCCTGCGCTGCGGGCGAAGGTCAACGGATGGGTCGAGGCGGCGCTGGTGCACGTGGTGACGAACTACCGCGCCGAGCTGGTCAAGACCATCAGCGAGACGGTGCGCCGGTGGGACGGGGTGGAGGCGGCACGGCGGATCGAGCTTCAGGTCGGGCGCGACCTGCAGTTCGTGCGGGTCAACGGCACCGTCGTCGGCTCGCTGGTCGGCCTCGTCCTGCACGCGGTGGGCGTGGTGCTGTAGGCGGGAGCAGGGCTCTCTCGTCCGTCGGCCCTGTAGTCAGTCCGCACTGTCGTCAGTCCACCCTGTCGTCAGTCGGCATAGAGCCGGACCTCGATCCCGTCGGGGTCGTGCAGGCCGACGAGGACGGTCCCGCCGTTGTGGCCCGTGACAAGACCGCCGTGCCGCTCCCCCGCCTGGTCCAGAGCCGCCTTCCAGGCCTGGACGTCCGCGCGGGTCGGGACGAGCAGAGCGAGGGGGTCGAAGCCGGAGAGCGCCATGGCGTGGTCCGGATCGCTGCGCAGCGCGAGTCCCCACGGGCAGCCGGCGCGGCGCAGCGCCACACCTCGGACCTCGCCGTCCTCGACGAACTCGATCTCCGTCTCGAATCCCAGGACGCGCTCGTACCAGGCGCGGCTGCGGGCGACGTCGCTCACGGGCAGCTTGACGTGGTGAATCCCGCTGATCGTCGTCATGGCCCTGACCACCTCGACTCCCGTCAGACCGTCGTCCGCTCCGGGCAGTGTCCTCCCTGAGCAGGGGGCGGCGTCAGTCGAAGTACGGGTCGAGCCCGTGCAGGGGGAACAGCGCCTTGCGGGTCGCCATGACGGCGCGGTCGACGGCGTCCTCGGGGTCGTAGCCGATGTCCCAAGACCGCCACCAGGGGTCACGGCCGTCGGTCATCCGTGCAGGACCCTGCCGGCCCAGCCGTTCGCGGACGTACTCCAGCCACCCGGGAGGGACCAGCGTGGCGGGGTCGACGGGGGCGTGGGCAGCGATCCCGACGAGATGGGACCAGGTCCTCGGGACGACGTCCACCACCTCGTACCCGCCGCCGCCGGTCGCGACCCAGCGGCCGCCGCAGACCTCGTGCGAGAGGTCGTGCAGGGACGACGCCGCCGCGCGCTGCGCGTCCACGGAGATGGCCATGTGCGCCAGGGGGTCCAGGAAGTGGGTGTCGCAGCCGTGCTGGGTGACGAGCACGTCCGGCTCGAACGCGTGCAGCAGCGGCGGCACGACGGCATGGATGGCACGCAACCAGGCGGCGTCCCCGACACCGGGCGGCAGAGCCACGTTGGCCACGGTGTCCTCGGCGTCCGGGCCTCCGGTCTCGTAGGGGAAGCCTGTGCCGGGGAAGAGGACCCGGCCGGTCTCGTGGACCGAGACCGTGAGGACCCGCGGCTCGTTCCAGAAGATCGCCTGGGTGCCGTCGCCGTGGTGGACGTCGATGTCCACGTAGGCGACCTTGGCCACGCCGTGGTCCAGCAGCCACTGGATCGCGCCGGCGAGGTCGTTGTAGACGCAGAACCCGCTGGCGCGGTCCCGCATCGCGTGGTGGAGGCCACCGCAGAAGTTGACGGCGTGCCGCACCTCGCCCTCGAGCACCTGCCGCGCACAGTCCACCGTGCCCGCGAACACCCGCGCGCTCGCCTCGTGCATCCCCGCGAACGCCGGGTCGTCCTCGGTCCCCAGACCGCGGCCCAGGTCCACGTCCGACGGGTCCTCGCTGACCCGTCTGACGGCGTCCACGTAGGCAGGGTCGTGCACGGTCTCGAGCAGCGCGTCGTCCGCCGCGTCGGCCCCGCGCACCTGCAGCCCGGGCAGGGCGAAGAGACCGAGGTCGTCGCAGAGCCGTGCCGTCAGGTCGAGCCGGATGGGGGCCATGGGGTGGGAGGGACCGAAGTTGTAGAGGGTGAAGGAGGGGTCCCACACGACCCGGGTGCCGCTCACAAGTGCCGACGCTAGCGTCCACCCCTGAACGGGGCAGTCCGTCCCCGAGCGCTCCCGCTCAGGAGACGGGTCCGGCAGGCGCGGCAGAGGATGCTGAAGGGGAGGGGCGCGATGGCTTCGAGGCCGGGTCGGGCCGCGCCTCCGCACCGACCACCGCTGCCCATCGAGCCGCTCCCTCGACGCTACGGCCTCGGCTGGTTCCGGAACCGGCTCGACGAGGTGGCCCGGACGTCGCCCGCTCGTCTCGCGCTGTCGATCTTCTTCTCGGTCGTCGTGCTGTTCACCGGCCTGCTGTCGCTGCCCGTCGCCACCGCCTCCGGGCGGCGCGCACCGTTCGCCGACGCGCTCTTCACCGCCACCTCCGCGGTGTGCGTCACCGGTCTCTCCACGGTCGACATCGCGCGGTACTGGTCCGGCTTCGGGCTCGTCGTAGTCCTGGTCGGGATGAAGGTCGGCGGGCTCGGGGTGCTGACGCTGGCGTCGCTGCTCGGGCTCGCGATCTCCCGCCGGCTGGGTCTGCGGCAGCGGCTCATGGCGGCGAGCGAGACCAAGGCGCTACGCCTGGGTGAGGTCGGCACGCTGCTCCGCCTGATCGTGATGGTCTCGACGTCGGTCGAGCTCGGAGTCGCGGTCGTCCTGTTCCCGAGGTTCCTCGTCCTCGGGGAGACCGTGGCGGGGGCGGCGTGGCACAGCGTCTTCTACGCCGTGTCGGCCTTCAACAACGTGGGCTTCAGCGCCCATCCCGGGGGGCTGCCGGCCGAGACGGCCGGGGACCCGTGGGTCGCCGTCCCTCTGATGGTCGGAGTGTTCGCCGGCAGTCTCGGCTTCCCGGTCCTGCTCATGCTGAAGCGGACCCTGCGGCCGAGCCGCTGGGACCTGCACACCCGGCTGACCCTGCAGACCACGCTCCTGCTGCTCGTCGGCGCCATCGTGCTCATCGGCGGCCTGGAGTGGCGCAACCCGCAGACCCTCGGCGGCCTGCACGGCGGCACGAAGGCGCTCGCCACGGTCTTCACCGCGGTGATGCCGCGATCGGGTGGGATGTCGGTGGTGGACGTCGGCCAGATGCACGAGGCGACGTGGCTCGTCACCGACGCGCTCATGTTCGTGGGCGGCGGGAGCGCCTCCACGGCCGGCGGTATCCGCGTGACGACGTTGGCCGTGATCGTCCTGGCGATGGTGGCCGAGGCGCGAGGTGACGCGGACGTCGAGGTGGGGCGACGGCGCATCCCGACCGGCTCGCTGCGTGTCGCGGTGAGCGTGGCGATGGCCGGGGCGACGATGGTCGGGGCCGCGACGGTGGTCATGCTGACCCTCACCGGACTCTCCCTCGACGTCGTGCTCCTCGAGGTCATCTCCGCCTTCGCGACCTGCGGGCTGTCGACCGGGATCACGCCCGACCTCCCCGAGCCGGCCAAGTACGTGCTCGTGGCGGTGATGTTCCTCGGCCGGACGGGTACGACCACGCTGGCGGGCGCCCTGGCGCTGCGGGAGCGGTCGAAGCTGTTCCGGCTACCGGAAGAGAGGCCGATCGTTGGGTGACAAGAACCTCCACGAGGACGCCGTCCTCGTGCTCGGGCTCGGCCGCTTCGGCGCCGCCATCGCGGAGGGCCTGAGCCGGCTGGGCCACGAGGTCCTGGCGGTGGAGCACGACGACGCACTGGTGCAGGAGTGGTCCGGGCGGCTGACCCACGTCGTCGAGGCGGACGCGACGAACATGGACGCGCTGAAGCAGCTCGGCTGCCAGGACTTCCCCATCGCCGTCGTCGGCATCGGGACGTCGATCGAGGCCAGCGTGCTCGCGACGGCGAACCTGGTCGACCTCGGCACGGCCCAGATCTGGGCCAAGGCGATAACTCCGTCGCACGGCCGCATCCTCGAGCGGATCGGCGCGCACCACGTCGTGTACCCGGAGGCGGACGCCGGGGAACGGGTCGCGCACCTCGTCAGCGGCAAGCTGCTCGACTACATCGAGTTCGACGACGGCTTCGCGATCGTGAAGATGCGCGCTCCGAAGGAGACGCAGGGGTTCACGCTGGGCGAGTCCAAGATCCGGCAGAAGTACGGCGTGACCGTCGTGGGGGTGAAGTCCCCCGGACAGGACTTCACCTACGCCGTTCCCGACACCCGCGTGACCTCGCACGACCTGCTCATCGTCTCGGGCCACACCGAGCTGGTGGAGAAGTTCGCGGCGCGGCCCTGACCCGCGCCGTCCCCTCCCCAGGCCCGCAACCAGAGACGGAAGGGTGGTCAGGCGCTGCCGGACGAGAGCTGCCGGGAGCGGTCGCGGGCGGCCTCCATGGCTGTGAGGAAGGCGGCCCGCACCTTGTGGTCGTCGAGCTGGCGGAGCGCGGCCATCGTCGTCCCGGCCGGGCTCGACACCTGCTCGCGCAGGACCGTCGGGTGCTCACCGGTCTCCCGCAGCATGGTCGCGGCCCCGTAGAGCGTCTGGACGACGAGCTCGGTCGACGTCGTCCGCGGCAGGCCCAGCAGGACGCCCGCCTCGATCATGGCCTCGACGACGTAGAAGATGTAGGCCGGCCCGGACCCGGAGATGGCGGTCACGGCGTCCTGGTGCTGCTCGGGGACGCGGATCACCTTGCCCGTCGCGCGCAGCAGCTCCTCGACGTGCTGCAGGTGGTGCTCCTCGCAGTGCGAGCCGGGCGACAGGGCCGCCATACCTTGGTCGACCAGGGCGGGGTGTTGGGCATGACGCGGACGACGGGGACGCGCGTCGGGAGCCTCTGCTCGACGAAGGACGTGCTGATGCCCGCGGCGATGACGACGACCAGCGTGCGCGGCGACACGTGCGGCTGGATCTCCGCGAGCAGGGCCTCGATGTCCTGCGGCTTCACGACCAGGACGAGCGTGTCGGCGCGCTCCGCCGCCTCCACGTTGCTGAGGGCCGGCACGCCGTACTTGGCCGAGAGCTCCTTGGCCCGGTCCTCGCGCCGCTCGGTCAGGACGAGGTCGGACGGCGCCCAGCCTGCTCGCAGCAGGCCGGACAGCAGGGTCTCACCCATCACCCCCGCTCCGAGCACCGCGACCTTGCGCGAGCCGCCGGGGTCCGGCGCGGTGTCCGAGCTGCCGGGCTGCGCCGCAGCATCCGAGCCGCCGAACCGCGGGGCGACGTCCGAGCTGCCGGGCTGCGGCGCGGCGTCCGAGGAAAGCTCCGCCACGAACGGTTAGCCCTTCGTGGCCAGGGACCGCAGGAAGAACGTGACGTTCGCCGGGCGCTCGGCGAGCCTGCGCATGAAGTAGCCGTACCAGTCCTGGCCGTAAGGCAGGTAGACGCGGACGGTTTCCCCGGTGCCGGCGAGCCGGCGCTGCTCGTCGGGCCGGATCCCGAACAGCATCTGGTACTCGTAGCTGCCCTGCTTGCGGGAGTTCTTGACCGCGAGCGCCCCGACGATGTCGACCAGCCGGGGGTCGTGGGTGGCCGCCATGGGGTAGCCCTGGCCAGCCATGAGGATCTTCATGCAGCGCACGTAGCTCTTGTCGACGTCCGCCTTGGCCTGGTAGGCGACCGACTCTGGCTCCTTGTAGGCGCCCTTGCAGAGGCGCACGCGCGACTCGGGACCGGAGAGATCTCGGCAGTCACCCTCGGTCCGGCGGAGGTAGGCCTGGATAACTGCGCCGACCCAGGGGAAGTCGCCGCGCAGGTCGCGCACCGTCTGCAGGGTGGCGTCGGTGGTGGTGTGGTCCTCCATGTCGATGGTGACGGTGGTGCCGGCCTGCTGAGCGGCCTCGCAGATGCGGTGCGCGTTCTCGGTCGCGAGCTTGGGACCGTCCGGGCCGAGGGCCTGGCCGACCGCCGAGAGCTTGACGGAGACCTCGGCGCGTCCCGACTGGGTGTACCCGGCGTCGGAGAGCGGCTGCAGCAGGGACAGGTAGGCGTCGCGGACGGTGTCCGCCTGGGACCGGTCGGTGGTGTCCTCGCCGAGGTGGTCGATCGTCACGGTCAGACCCGCGTCAAGCAACGCACCGGTGCAGGAGACCGCGTCCTGGGGATCAGCGCCGGGCACGTATCGCTTGACGACGCTCCTCGACACCGGGGCCGTCTCCACCACCTGGCGCAGCCGGTCGCTCTTCGCCATCTGCAGAAGCACGTTGCGCAGCGCGTCGTTGAGCATGGGTGCAGCGTAGGGGCACGACGGCGTAGGTGGGGACTGCGCGGCCAGCAACACAACCGGGCAGGCCGGGGCGCGCAGCCATCACCACGAGGCAGGGGGCGACTGCAGCGAGGAAAACGACGGCGCACGCCGGGGCTCCCGAGGCATCACCACCACGCAGGCGGCGACCGAGCAGCCAGCATCACACGCAAACGCGGACTCCGCGGCCCTCAACACCGCCGCGCAGCGGACTGCCTCGCCGCCTCGCTAGCCCGCGTTGATGCTCAGGGAGTCACCTGCTCGTCTCCCACGTCTGATCCCACGTCGGCTTCTCCTCAAGCTTCAGACGAAGCGGCTGGCCCAGCCGAGCAGGACGGAGCGAAGCCTTCGCATGTAGGTGCGGCCGGTGGGGCTCGTCCAGGTGAAGCTGCCCGGGCTGGTCTGCTCCAACTGCCAGTCGCGGTGCGTCTTGGCGTTGTGCATCCGCTCGCACAGGCTCCCGAGGTTGCCGTCGCTGGTGGTGCCGACGCGCCCCTGCTCGTCGGCTTCTCGGTAGTTGATCGTGTGGTCGAGCTGGGTCCCTCGGGCCGGGTGGTGGCAGGCCGGACCAAGGCATGTCGCGTCGCGGGTGTGTACGTGCAGGCGCAGGCCGCGGGGTGGGACGTACCGGTCGGTCCCGTGGTCCAGCGGGACCGGTGTGACCGGCCCGGTGAGGACTGCTTTCCACCGGGAGTCGGGCGTGTACGTGCACGCCCCGTCCCGGGAAGGCCCGCCGCCTCGACCGTCTGAACCGGGCGCACCGCCCCCACCTCCGCCGCCTCCCGGGGGAGGCCTGTCGTCTGACGGCTCGTCACCCGACGGGTCGTCACCGCGCGAGTCGTCTTCTGGCGGGTCCTCGTCCCATCGGTCCTCGGCTGCGTCGTCGTCGTCACCGGAGTCGTCCGGCTCGTCGTCGGCCGGCTCGTCGCTTGACCTGTCGTCGTCTGCGAAGTGGTCAGCCGCGTCCTCGTCCGACCGGCCCTCGTCCGACCGGCCCTCGTCCGCTCGCTCGTCGTCCGATCGCTCGTCGTCCGCCGGTTCGTCGCCCGACCGGTCGTCGTCTGCGTGGTGGTCACGCGCGTCCTCATCCAACCAGTCCTCGTACGCCAGGTCCTCGTCGGCGCGGTCTTCTGCCGGCTCCTCGTCGATCCGGTCGCCTGCCGCGCCGTCGTCCGCGAGGTCGGTCGGTGACGTGTCCGGCGCCGGGCCGACGGGCTGCTCTTCCGGCTCGTCGTCCGGCTCCTCCTGCACCGGTGACTCGGAACGGTCGCCGTCGTCGACGCTCGGTGTCCCGTCCACGTCTGCGGGTCCGGCCGCTGGCCCCTCCTGCTGCTGGTCGGGGTGCAGGACGGTGGGGTCGGCGTGCAGGAGGGCGCCAGTGTCGGTGTCCACGATCAGCCGCCGCCACCTGGCGGTGCGGGCCACGTCCCGGATGGTGTGCACGTCGACCGGCCCGACCGCGGGGACGTGGGCGGGCAGGTCGCTGTCGCCGAGCAGGGTGTCGGCGGCCACCACCACCTGCACCCTCGGCCAGCCGGGCCAGATCCTGGGGGCCGGGCACCAGGTCGGGGTTCAGGTCGTCGACCTGCCCGGTCAGCACCGCGGCCAGCAGGTCCGCGCGCAGCTGGGCGCAGGTGCGGTCCTCCCGGGCGCCGTCCGGGCGGACCCCGACCCGGCGGGCGTGCCTGGCCGCGGTGTTCACCGTCTCCCACGCCGCCGCCGCGGACAGGGTGGGCAGGTCGGCCACCAGCCGCCGGCACC
>JBKHWX010000278.1:0-2881 GCA_046566325.1 Actinomycetes bacterium
GGACGACGTCCGCAAGGGCCTGCTCGAGATCGCCCAGGCGATGAAGGACTGCGTGGCACGAGGGTGCGAGCGGGAGGGGACGCTGCCGGGCGGGCTGAAGGTGCGCCGCCGGGCGGCGGCCCTGGCCAGGTCGCTCGAGTCGTCGTCCGACCCGAGCGACCCGCTGCGAGCGATGGACTGGGTGACCCTGTTCGCGCTCGCCGTCAACGAGGAGAACGCCTCCGGTGGACGGGTCGTCACGGCCCCCACGAACGGGGCGGCCGGCATCATCCCCGCCGTGCTGCACTACTACCTTCGGTTCGTGCCGGGGGCGTCGGACGACGGCGTCGTGCGGTTCCTGCTCACGGCGGCCGCGATCGGCGTGCTCTTCAAGGAGAACGCGTCGATCTCGGGTGCGGAGGTGGGCTACCAGGGCGAGGTGGGGTCGGCGTGCTCGATGGCCGCCGGCGCGCTGTGCGAGGTGCTCGGCGGAACGCCGGAGCAGGTCGAGAACGCCGCCGAGATCGGGATGGAGCACAACCTCGGCCTGACCTGCGACCCGATCGGCGGGCTCGTCCAGATCCCGTGCATCGAGCGCAACGCGGTGGCCTCGGTCAAGGCCATCACCGCGGCCCGGCTGGCGATGCGCGGGGACGGGGAGCACCATGTCTCGCTCGACAAGGTCATCAAGACCATGCGGGAGACTGGCGCCGACATGAAGGTGAAGTACAAGGAGACGGCGCGTGGCGGTCTCGCGGTCAACGTGATCGAGTGCTGACCGAGTACTGACCGACTGAGTGGAGGACGGGATGGCGCGGCACACCGAGGAGTTCGTTCTCACGCTGACGTGCCTCGAACGACCGGCGATCGTGCACGCGGTGTCGCGCTTTCTCGTCGACCACGACTGCGACATCGTCGACAACCGGCAGTTCGGGGACCCCGAGACCCGCCGGTTCGTGATGCGCCTTCACGCGCGGCGGCCGGGCGCGCCGTTGGACCTCGAGCAGCTCCGCACGGACTTCGCGCCGGTTGCGGAGGAGTTCGGCATGCAGTGGCAGATCCACGACGTCGCGGACCGGCCGCGGCTGCTCGTGATGGTGTCGAGGTTCGACCACTGCCTCGCGGACCTGCTCTACCGCTGGCGGACGGGCGCCCTGCAGGCCGACATCGTCGCCATCGTGTCCAACCACGAGGACCTGCGGGGGCTGGCCGAGTGGTACGGCGTCCCGTTCCACCACGTCCCGGTCACGGCCGAGACGAAGCCGGCCGCCGAGCAGGAGCTGCTCGAGCTCGTGGCCTCGTACGAGGTCGACCTCGTCGTGCTCGCCCGGTACATGCAGGTGCTGTCCGACCAGCTGTGTGCGCAGCTCTACGGCCGGGCCATCAACATCCACCACTCGTTCCTCCCGAGCTTCAAGGGCGCGAAGCCGTACCACCAGGCGCACCGTCGCGGGGTGAAGCTCATCGGGGCGACGGCCCACTACGTCACCCCGGACCTCGACGAGGGACCGATCATCGAGCAGGCCGTCGCGCGGGTGGACCACACGGCGACCGCACGCGACCTCGTCCGCATCGGTCGCGACGTGGAGTCCCTCGCCCTGGCGCACGCCGTCCAGTGGCACGTGGAGCACCGGGTGTTCCTCAACGGAGACCGGACGGTCGTCTTCCGCTGAGTGTCAGACCTCCATAGGCCCACACCGCATCAGGGTCTGACAAGTCGGGGAGCGCCCACTTGCGTCAGCCCGACGTAGGCCTCCATCGCACGTGGGTCTGACAAGTCGGGGGGCGCCCACTTGCGTCAGCCCGACATAGGCCTCCACCGCACGTGGGTCTGACAAGTCGTGGGGCTACGCCGGGTAAGCCGCGATCTCCGTCGCCTTGAGCGACGCCCACACACGCATGCCCGGCACGAGCCCTAGCTCGACGACCGCGGAGGTCGTCACGTCCACGAGCACGGACGGCGCGGCGTCCAGCCGCACGCGCATCACGTCGCCGTGCTGCTCCATGCCGGCGATCGTCCCCGGCCAGTGGTTGCGCGCGGATCCCTCCGGCGGCTGTCGGTGCAGGGTCACGGCGGACGGCGGGACCGCCGCGAGCACGGCCTGCCCGCCGTCCGCGACGGGGGACGCGAGCCGGAGCACCCCTCCGCCCTCCACCGCCACCTCCCGACCGCACCCCTTGCCCCGCAAGAGGTTGAGCCCCACGAGGCGCGCCACGTAGTCGGTCCGCGGCGCCCGGGCGACCTCGGCCGCCGTCCCCTGCTGCACCACCTGCCCGCGCTCCATCACGACCAGCCGGTCGCCGAGGATCATCGCGTCGAGCGGGTCGTGCGTCACGAGCACCGTGACGCCGTCGAACTCCTCGAGGTGCCGCCGGAGCTCCGACCTGATCTCCATCCGCGTCCCCGCGTCCAAGGCCGCGAGCGGCTCGTCGAGCAGCAGCAGCCTCGGCCCCGGCGCCAGCGCACGGGCGAGCGCCACACGCTGCGCCTGTCCCCCCGACAGCGCACCAGGTCGTCGTCCGGCCACCTCCGCCAGGCCGACCCGAGCGAGCCAGTCGCCGGCACGAGCACGCGCGGCACGCCGTCCGAGCCCCTGCGCCCGAAGACCGAAGGCGACGTTCTCGAGCGCGGTGAGGTGGGGGAACAGCAGGTAGTCCTGGAAGACCACGCCCAGGCTGCGCTGCTCCGTCGGCAGGGCGTGCGACCCACTCGCCCACTCGTCACCGTCGAGGGCGACCCGACCGGACGCCAGCGGGACGAGGCCGGCAAGGGCTCGCAGGGCCGTCGACTTCCCTGCCCCGTTAGGCCCGAGCAGGACGAGGGTCTCCCGCGGCCGGGCGGACAGGTCCACGACGACGTCGAACCCCGGACGCCGCACACGCACGTCCGCGACCAGGCCGT
>JBKHWX010000279.1:0-7462 GCA_046566325.1 Actinomycetes bacterium
GGCCGGCCGGACCGGGTCGTGTCTGCGATGCTCGTCCCGTGACGCGGGACGCGGTCGTCGCCCGGCTTCGGGCGGCCGGCTGCGTGTTCGCCGAGGAGGAGGCACGCCTCCTGCTCTCCACGGCCACGAGCAGCGAGATGCTCGACGCCCTGCTGTTCCAGCGGGTCGCGGGCGAGCCGCTCGAGCACGTGCTCGGGTGGGCGGAGTTCTGCGGCCTGAGGGTCGCCGTCGACCCGGGCGTCTTCGTCCCGCGGCGGCGCACCGAGCTCCTCGTCCGGCAGACCGTCGAGCTGCTGCCCCGTCCCGGTGCTCGCCACGCTGCCCCCGTCGTCGTCGACGTCTGCTGCGGCTCGGGAGCCGTGGGCGCTGCCGTTCTCAGGTCTCGTCCGGACGTCGAGCTGCACGCTACGGACGTCGACCCCGCCGCCGTCCGGTGCGCGCGCCGCAACCTTGCGCCCCTCGGCGGACGCGTGTACGAGGGCGACCTGTTCGGACCGCTGCCTCGCCGCCTCGAGGGCAGCGTCAGCCTCGTCGTCGCGAACGCCCCCTACGTGCCGACGGACGCGGTCCGGCTGATGCCGCCCGAGGCGCGCGACCACGAGCCCCGAACGGCTCTGGACGGCGGCTCGGACGGCCTCGACGTCCAGCGCCGGATCGTCTTCGCGTCGTCCGCCTGGCTCTGCCTGGGCGGTCACCTGCTGATCGAGACGAGCAGGGAGCAGCGCGGGCAGACCCTGCAGAGCTTCGAGCGCGCCGGCCTCCGCGCGCACGTGGTGCGGTGCGACGACCTCGACGCGACCGCGGTCGTCGGCGAGCGCGTGTAGGCCCCAAGCCCCCAGCCGGGCCGCTCACCCACCGCCCCTCAGCCGCGCTCCAGGTATACCTCGCGCTCGGGGTCCACCAGGCGCTCGATAGCCTCCGCGAGCACCGCGTGCTTCTCCAGCTGCGGGTCGTCGGCGACGAGGGCGATGGCCTCGGTGCGCGCGTCCTCGATGACGTCCGCGTCGCGGAGCACCCGGAGCAGCTTGAGGGACGACTGCAGCCCCGACTGCTTGGAGCCCAGGACGTCACCCTCCCGCCTCGCCTCGAGGTCGACCTGGGACAGCTCGAAGCCGTCCGAGGTCGCGGCGACCGCGGCCAGCCGACGGCCCGAGGGCGTCTCCGGGTCCGCCTCGGTGACGAGCAGGCACACCCCCGGGTGCGCGCCGCGGCCCACCCGACCGCGCAGCTGGTGCAGCTGGGACACGCCGAACCAGTCCGCGTCGAGCACGACGATCGCCGTCGCGTTCGGCACGTCCACGCCGACCTCGACGACGGTCGTCGCGACGAGGACGTCGATCTCCCCGCGGCTGAACCGGCCCATCACGGAGTCGCTCTCGTCCGGGGCAAGCCGCCCGTGCAGGAGCCCCAGGCGCACACCCGCCAGCGTCGGCTCGAGCTGGAGCCGCTCGTAGGTCTCCGTCGCCGAGACGGCGGGACGCCGGCCCATCCGCAGCCGCCCGGACTGCTCCGCCTCGAGCTCGGCGTCGCTGTCCGCCGAGCCGCCGATCCGCGGGCACACCACGAACGCCTGCCGGCCAGCGTCCACCTCCTCGCGCACCCGCTGCCAGGTGCGCTCCATCCAGCGGGGGTTGGCTGCGGGGACGACGTGAGTCGTGATCTCCTGTCGGCCGCCGGGCAGCTCGGTCAGCGTGGACGTCTCGAGGTCGCCGAACACGGTCATAGCCACCGTGCGCGGGATCGGGGTGGCTGTCATGACGAGCAGGTGCGGCGTCCGGAGCGCCTTGCCCCGCAGCGCGTCGCGCTGCTCGACCCCGAAGCGGTGCTGCTCGTCGACGACGACCAGCCCGAGGTCGGAGAACTCCACCGTGTCCTGCAGCAGCGCGTGGGTGCCGATGACGATGCCCGCGTCACCCAGGCCGATGTCGATGAGCGCGGCGCGCCGGGCGGCGGTCGACTGCGAGCCGGTCAGCAGGGCGACCCGGGTGCCGTTCTCGGCACCGCCGAGCTGCCCGCGCTCCCCCAGGTCGCCGAGCAGCTGCGTGATCGACCTGTGGTGCTGCTGGGCGAGCACCTCGGTCGGGGCGAGCAGCGCGGCCTGCCCGCCGGCGTCCACCACCGTGAGCATGGCCCGCAGGGCCACGACGGTCTTGCCGCTGCCGACCTCCCCCTGCAGCAGGCGGTGCATCGGGTGCTCCGCGGCGAGGTCGCGCGCGATCTGCTCGCCGACCTCCTGCTGTCCCTTCGTCAGCTGGAACGGCAGGCGGGCGTCGAACGCCGCGAGCAGGCCGCCCTCGGACACCGGGCGTGGCGTGGCCGGCAGGGCGGCGGCCGAGGCGCGGCGGCGAGCCAGCGCGGTCTGCAGGACGAATGCCTCCTCGAACTGGAACCGCGCCCGCGCGCGCTTCCACTGGGCGTCGTCGGTGGGTCGGTGGATCAGCACCATCGCGTCCGCCGCGCCCGGCAGGCCCCGCGCGACGAGCAGCTCGGAGGGCACCGGGTCGGGCACGTCGTCGCTGCCGAGCGTGTCCACGATCGTGCGGACCGCCTTGACCACCTTCATCGAGGGGAAGCTCTCGGACGCCGGGTACACGGGGATGGGTTGCCCGGTGACCGCCCGGGCGAACGCCTCGTCGTCCGCCTCGAGCAGCTCGTAGGCGGGGTGCACGAGCTGCAGCTGCCCCTTGTACCGGTCGACCTTCCCGGAGAAGACCGCGTGCTGGCCGGGTCGCAGCTGCCGGGGGAAGTGCTCGGCCATGTGCTTCTTCTGCGTGAAGAACGTGAGCCGGAGGTCGTCGCTGCCGTCGGTCACCAGGACGTCGACGATGTACCCGCGCCGCGCCTTCATCGGCCGCACGTTCGCGGTGACCACCTCGGCGAACACCGTCGCGACCTCGCCCTGCACGAGCGAGCCGAGCGGGGTCAGCTCCCCTCGCTGGGCGTAGCGCCGGGGGAAGTGCCGGAGCAGGTCCCCCACGGTGTACAGGCCCAGGTACCGGCCCAGCAGCCTGCCGCTGTTGCCCAGCTCCCGCGGCAGCGGCACGTCGAGGCGCGACGGCCCGCCGCTGCTCACGGCAGTCCTCCGGCCACCATCGCCTCACACGCCGTCATGCCTCACACACCGTCACGCCTCACATGCCGTCACAGCTTCCGCACGTCACTCGACGCCGACGAGGAGCGGGTACCGGGGCTGGCCTCCGTCCACGACGGTGACCTCGACGAGCGGATGGGAGCGCCGCACCGCGCGCGCCACCCTCGCCACCAGCCCGTCGTCCCCGCCCTCACCGGTCACGAGGGTGACGATCTCACCGCCTCCTGACAACAGCCGGGAGACGACCTCCTCCGCGACCTCGGCGACGTCGCTGCCGATCACGGCGAAGTCGCCGTCCACGACACCGAGCACGTCTCCGGGAGAACAGAGTCCCGCGGTCGTGATCGCCTCCTTCGCGGCGATCGTGACGGCTCCGTGCCGGGTCGCGCCTGCCGCGTTCGACATGGCGACGACGTCCTGCTCCAGCTCGACGGTCGGGTCGTGGACGGCGGCCGCGGCCAGCCCCTGCACCTGCGCCTTCGTCGGCACGACGGTGACGCGAACGCCCTCCTCCCGCGCCGTTCCGGCGGCGAGACGGGCCACCGACAGCGTGTCGGGGTCGTTCGGCAGGACGACGACGGCGCGGCTCCCGGTCCGTCGCACGGCCTCGAGCACCTCGCCGGTCGACGCGCGGTGCGCCACCTGGCCGGTGACGGGGACGACGCCGCAGGCCCGGAACAGCTCCGCCAGGCCGGGCCCCGCCGCCCAGGCGACGACGCCGACCCGCTCGGCGGCGCCTTCGGGGGCCTCGACCTCCTGGCGCGGCGGGAGGCGGGTGGGCTGCAGGGCCGCGGGGAGCGGGGTGATCCGGATCGCGCTGGGACGGCCGGCCAGCACGCCCGCCTCCACGGCCGCGCCCGCGTCCTCCGTGTGCACGTGGACGTGCCAGGTCGGTTCGGTTCCCACCACGACGAGGCTGTCCCCGAGCTGCGCCAGCCGGGTGCGCAGCTCTGCCGCCTCCTGCGCGCCTGCCTCGAGCAGGTACATGACCTCGAGCTGAACCACGGTCCCGTCGCCGGAGGCGGTGACCGGAGGGTCTGCCGGACACGCCTCGGCGGCGCCGCCCCGGTGCTCTCCCGCGACCCGGGAGGCCTCGAGGCCCAGCGCACGCGGAGGCTGACCGGTCACGGCCGCGCGCAGCGCCTCGAGCAGCACGACGACCCCCGCCGCGCCGGCGTCCACCACGCCGGCGTGCTGCAGCGCCGGCAGCTGCGCGGTCGTCGCCTGCAGGGCCGCCCGAGCCGCGTCCGTCACGGCGTCGAGGACGTCGACGACGGAGGACGGGCCGGCGGCGGAGGGAGCCGCGGCCTCGGCGGCCGCCCTCGAGACCGAGAGGATGGTGCCCTCGACCGGTGACTCCACCGCCTGCCAGGCCATGGCGTTCCCGTTCCGCAGCGCGGCCGCGAGACACCGGCCGTCCACCTCCGTGCGGCCGTCCATCTCGTCAACGAGGCCACGGAGCAGCTGGCTGGTGATGATCCCCGAGTTGCCCCTGGCGCCCATCAGCGCGGAGCGGGCGATGACCTGGCCGAGCTCGGGCAGCGCGACGTCGTCCGGCAGGTCGGCGACGTCGGCCCGCACCTGCACGAGGGTCAGGTGCAGGTTGGTCCCCGTGTCACCGTCCGGGACCGGGAAGACGTTGAGGCTGTCGAGGAGCTGCCGCACGTCGCCGAGGCAGCTCTCGGCGAGGTCCACCCAGCGACGCAGGACGGCGGCGTCCAGTCTGTCGAGCACGACACCTCCTCCGGCCGCCTCCGCCCGGCCTTCCAGCAGGGATGCGGCAGGCTAACAAGGCGGCCTCGTTTTGGGCCCTCCCCCCGCCCTCGGCTACCCTGGTGCGGTTGCCCGTCACCGCCGGCACGGCGGAACTGGCCCTCGTGCGTACACCACCCGACGTGCGGCGCGGTTTCCCGGCGCCGCGCTCAGATCAGGAGAGTTTCCCGTGGCTGCCACCTGCGACGTCTGCGGCAAGGGGCCGGGCTTCGGTCACAACATCTCGCACTCGCACCGTCGCACCAAGCGGCGCTGGAACCCGAACATCCAGCGCGTCCGCGCGATGGTCGGTGCCACGCCGAAGCGGCTCAACGTGTGCACGTCCTGCCTCAAGGCCGGCAAGGTCGCCCGCTGAGGTAGGCGCTCACCCCCCGCGCGGCGGGTCGGTCCGACGAGTCCGGCCCGCCGCGTTCTGCTGCCCGTGCTCTGTTGCCGGCCCGCTTCGGTCGTTGCCCGGTCTCCGGTCGTCGCCGGGCGCCCTCACTCGTCGGCCGCCTGGCGGAAGTGGTCCCACCCCACCGGCCCCGCCCACGGCGCTCCGGCCAGCAGCACGAGGTCGTTGTCGTCGTCCACGAGGCCGCCGGCGTCGTCCCCGGGGGCTCGGGTGCGCCCGACCGGCCGGAAGGGCTCGGGAATGCGCGACGCGTCGGGGAAGACGGCAAGCAGGCCGTGGTCCTCGCCGCCTGCCAGCACCCACTCCCACGGGTCCGCGCCCAGCCGGGAGGCGACCGCGGCGAGCCGGTCAGCGTCCCGGCGCAGCAGCGCGGGGTCGAGGTCGATGCGCACGCTCGACGCCAGCGCGACCCGCGCGGCGTCCCGGACCAGCCCGTCGCTGAGGTCGAGCATCGCCGTCGCCCCGCCCCGAGCCGCGAGCGGCCCGCAGGCGTAGGGCGGTGAGGGACGCCGGTGCGCCGCCACCAGGGCGGTGACCTCGGGGTCCGCGGAGAGGGCGCCCGCCTGCAGCAGCGCGAGGCCCGCGGCCGACGACCCGAGCGGCCCGGCGACCGCCACGACCTGTCCGGGGCTCGCGGCGTCCCGCCGGACTGGCGGTCTACCCTGCAGGTCCCCGAGCGCGGTGACCGCGACCATGAGCTCGACACCGCTCGACAGGTCGCCTCCGACGACGCCCGCGCCCGTCCCTCGGCAGCCCACCTCGAGCCCCTCGGCGAGCCCGAGCGCCCAGTCCACGGGCAGGTCCGGCGGGGCGACCAGCGCCACGAGCAGCGCGGTGGGCACGGCACCCATGGCTGCGACGTCCGCGAGGTTCTGCGCCGCGGCCTTGACGCCGACGTCCTGCGGAGATGACCAGTCGAACCGGAAGTCCCGTCCGGCCACCAGGACGTCGGTGGTCACGACGACGCGGCCGTCCGGCGCGCGCACGAGCGCGGCGTCGTCGCCCGGACCCAGCACGGTGTGCGTACCGGTCGGCAGCCGCGGGAACAGGCGTGCGAGCAGGCCCTGCTCGCCGAGGTCGCGCAGACGCAGACCGGCGCCGCCTACGTGGTCCGCTGCCACCGGCCTCCCTCCAGCGCTCCGCCGTCCCCACCGGTGGACGACGAGACACGGTAGCGTGCCCTCCGCCGCAGCCCCGTGCCCGCGCAGGCGGACGGGTGGCGTACGTGCGGAGCGATCCCGTGGTCGACGAGAGAGGTGTCCCGGTGGTGGTGCAGGCCTACGTGCTGGTCCAGACGGAGGTCGGCAAGGCGGCCTCGGTCGCCGAGCAGATCTCCCAGATCAACGGCGTCGTGCTCGCGGAGGACGTCACCGGCCCCTACGACGTGATCGTCCGCGTCGAGGCGGCGAGCGTGGAAGAACTAGGACCGCTGGTCATGTCGAAGATCCAGGGCGTGCAGGGCATCGACCGCACGGTGACCTGCACGGTGGTGCACGCCTGACCTTGCACACGCGAGCTCCCGGGACGCGCCACCCTCTCCGGGCGCTCGTCTCGGCTCTCGTCGCGTCCGTCGGCGTCATGGTCGTCGCCGGCTGCTCCGCGCCCGCCGTGCACGTGCCTCCGGCACCGTCGGCCACCGACCCGGGATGCGCACGGGTCCTCGCCTCGCTGAACGGCGCGGACCAGGTAGCGGGGCTGCAGCGCAGGGGGGTGACGTCCCAGTCCGTAGCGGCGTGGGGCAACCCTCCCGTCGTCCTGCGGTGCGGCGTGAACCCCCCGGGGCCCACGACGCAGGCGTGCGTCGACGTGGACGGCGTGGACTGGGTCGGACCGCCCGACCCCGAGAAGCGGCCGGCCACGTACACGACCTACGGCCGCCTGCCCGCCGTCGAGATCACCCTCCCCGACACGAAGGTCGGGATGGACGCCGTCCTCGGGGAGATCGCCCCCGCGGTGGCGCAGCTGCCGCAGTCGCGCCGGTGCCTCTGAGCACGCGCTGAGGCTGCACGGTTCGCCGCGGTCAGCGCAGGCCCGTGGGACGCCGCAGCGCCGCCTGGATCAGCCTGTCCACCAGCTGCGGGTACGGGATCCCGGTCTCCTGCCACATCCGGGGGAACATCGAGAACGGCGTGAACCCCGGCATGGTGTTGATCTCGTTGACGAGCAGGCGGCCGTCGTCGGCGAGGAAGAAGTCGACCCGGGCG
>JBKHWX010000280.1:0-12719 GCA_046566325.1 Actinomycetes bacterium
CTGCGGGACTCGCCTGGGCGGCCGGTCTCGACCCCGGCCACGTGGCCCTGGTCGGGGTCGCGGTGCTGCTCGCCGGCGGCGCCAACCGCGTGCTCGGTGCCGCGGGACGCGACGACTGGCCCGAGCCGCCGGAAGAGACGTCGGGAACGGGCTGCCACCTCGTCCAGCTCCAGGCGCGTCTGCTGCTCGAGTGCGAGGACGACGGCGAGCGGTTCCAGCGCTCGCTCGCTGCTCGCCTCCGCGAGCTCGTGGTGGCGCGCCTGCACGGCGCCGGGTACTCGACGTCCGGTGGTGCAGTGGCCGACCTGCTCGGCCCGTCGCTGTTCGACCCGCTCCGTCCGGGTTCTTCCCCGCGCCATCCGCTTCCCTACCTCGGGCACCTCCTCGACAGGCTGGACGAGCTCGACCAGCAAGGACGTAAGAGGGGGCCGCCGACGCAGCCGTCCCGCGGCGGCTCGCGGTGACGACGCCGTCCCCGGTCACGCCGACGGCGTCAGCGGCGAGCATCGACGAGATCGCCTCGGTGGGTCGCGAGGTCCTGGACCGCGTGGGACAGGTCGTCGTCGGCCACCGACAGCCGCTGACCCTCGCCCTGGCGGCCGTCCTCGCCGGTGGTCATGTGCTCCTCGAGGACGTACCCGGGATCGGCAAGACGCTCGCCGCCCGGTCCCTCGCCGCCGCCCTCGGGCTCGACTTCCGCCGGCTGCAGTGCACCCCGGACCTGCTACCCGCGGACGTCACCGGATCGTTCGTCTACGACCCCGGCCAGGCCGAGTTCGTGTTCCACCCGGGGCCGCTGTTCACCGGCCTGCTGCTGGCCGACGAGATCAACCGCACTCCGCCGAAGACCCAGTCCGCTCTGCTGGAGGCGATGCAGGAGCGCCAGGTCACGGTCGAGGGCAAGACCTTTCCTCTTCCGCAGCCGTTCACCGTGCTCGCGACGGCGAACCCCGTCGAGTACGAGGGCACGTACCCGCTTCCCGAGGCACAGCTCGACCGCTTCCTGCTCCGGCTCGCGTTCGGGTACCCCGCGCACACCGAGGAGGTCGACGTGCTGCGGCGCCGGCTCGGCCGGCGCCGCGAGGAGGCGGAGGTCGATGGCGTGGTCGACGCGGCCGGGCTCGTCCGGCTGCAGCGTGGGGTCGAGCAGGTGGACGTCGACGCGGACGTCGTCGACTACTGCGTCCGCTTGGCGACCGCGACGCGGACGCACAACCTCGTGGAGGTCGGAGCCTCGCCGCGCGGCTCGCTCGCGCTGCTGCTGGTGGCTCGTGCTCTGGCGGTGCTCGCGGGCCGTGACGCCGTCCTGCCGGAGGACGTCAAGGCCTGCACCGTACCCGCGCTCGCGCACCGGCTCACCCTGACCGTGGAGACCTGGTCGAGCGGGACGACGGCGGTCGAGGTCGTCCGCGACCTGCTCGACCGGGTGCCGACGCCGCCGTCCCGCCGCAGCGGGAGGTGACGTCGGGTGGGCGGGATCCCATGATCACCGGGGGGACGGCGGCAGGGTGGCGCAGTGCGCCTGCGCTCCATCGCGCCGTCCTGGTCGTCGGCCTGCTGCTCGCGGGGAGCCTGCTGACCGGCGCCGCCCAGCTCGTAGCGCTGGCCGCTCCGCTCCTCGTCGGCACCGTGTCGGCGGTGCTTGCCGAGGGCTGGCCGTTGCGGCGACGCGCCCGCCCGGACCCGGTCGGGAGCGCCCTTGCCCCCCGCGTCGTCCAGCAGGCAGCGCGCGTTCCCGTCCGCATCCGGGTCGAGCGCGCGGACGGCGCTCAGCTCGCGGTCGTCCGGGTGCCCGACGGCGTCCGGTTCCCTCAGGGCGTGGTGGTCGCCGTGCCCGTCGTCGGCGGCTCGGCCACCCTGACGGCCTCGGCGACCCTGCGGCTCTGGGGGAGCGCGGTGGCGGCGAGACCGGACCTGCTGGTCGCGGGTCCGGACGGTCTCGCCCTGTTCGGACCCGCCCAGGCACCCGAGTGCAAGGTCGCCGTGCTGCCCGCCGCCGATCGCACGCCGGCCGTCCCGCTGCCGCCGCGCGCCGCCGGGCTCGTGGGGGTGCACCGGACGAGCAGGCCCGGAGAGGGGTCGGAGCTGCTGGACGTGCGCGAGTTCTTGCCGGGGGACCGGCTCCGTCGGATCGACTGGCGGGTCAGCGCCCGGCGCGGAGCGCTGCACGTGCGGCGGACCGCGGTCGACGCC
Source organism: Actinomycetes bacterium (assembly GCA_046566325.1). Lineage (GTDB taxonomy): Bacteria > Actinomycetota > Actinomycetes > Actinomycetales > BWSM-131 > BWSM-131. Next base: position 2,194 of record JBKHWX010000280.1, read on the forward strand.
GACGCGGAGGTCGTGCTCTGCCTCGACAGCCGGTACGACCTCGGCGAGGACGTCCCGGGCTGGCCGCACCCTCCCGGCCACGGATCGCTGGGCACGACCGAGCCGGGCAGCAGCCTGGACGTGTCCGTCCGCGCGTGCCTGTCGCTCGCGGAGACCTTCCTCCGCCACGGCGACCGTGTGTCGCTGGTCGACCTGTCCCGTCCCCAGCTCAGCCTGCCCCGCGGCTCCGGGCAGCGACAGCTGCGTCGCATCCGGCGCCAGCTCGCCGAGGTCGCCGTGCACCACGAGGCACGCCGGCTGGTGCTGCGCCCGCGCGCCGTGCCCGCGTCGGCGACCGTCGCGATGGTCTCGCCGATGCTGGACGCCGCCGTCTCGGACCTGGTCGTGTCCCTGCGGCGGCGGGGCCAGGAGGTGGTCGTGGTCGACGTCCTGCCTGCTCCGCTCCGGCCTCCGAGACGGTCCCGGTCCGAGCTGCTGGCGTTCCGGCTGCTCATGGCAGAGCGCGGGGTCCGGCTGGCAGCCCTGGAGCGGCACGGCGCGGTCGTCGTCCGCTGGGACCCGGTCGCCGTCCCCGTGAGGCTGCGGCAACGGGCGCGGCAGCGGCGGGCGGCATGAGGCGAGAGCTGCACCGGGATGCCCGGGCGCGGGAGGTGACCGGCTGGCACCTGCGCGCGGGCCTGCTCGCCTGCGCACTGCTCGCTGTCGCGGTCTCCGTGGGCGGGGAGACGTCGGAGCGGCTCGGCCTGGTGTCCGTCGTCGGCACGGGCCTGCTCGTGCTCGGTGCCGTGGTGCTCCCCGGCACGGCCTTCCCCACCGCGCTGCTGGTCGTGCTCTGCCTGCCGCTGCTCGACCGGCCCGAGCCCTCGCTGCCCGGTCTGGTCGCGCTCGCGGCGCTGCTGCACGCCGTCCACCTGCTCGCGGCCCTGTGCGCGCTCGGGCCGCCGCAGACGCGTTTCGCCGTCGCGGCGCTGCTGGCGAGCCTGCGCCGGTGGGCGGTCTCGCAGGTGCTCGCACTGCCGGTGGTGGTCGCCGTGTGGTGGGTCGCCGGGTCCGGGGTGAGGCAGAGCGGCGTCGCGGACGCGGTCGAGGTCGGTGCCGGCGTGCTCGCCGCCGTCCTCGTGTTCGGCACCGTCGCCCTCGCCCGGCGGCGCCTGCGCTGACGGCTACCCTCGCTGGATGACGAGCACCTCCTCCCCAGGTAGCGGGACGACGACGTGGGACAAGACGGGGTTCAGCACCCGCGCGATCCACGCCGGCTCCGAACCGGACCCGACCACGGGCGCGGTCGTCCCGCCGATCTACCAGGTCTCCACGTACAAGCAGGACGGCGTCGGGGGGCTGCGGTCGGGGTACGAGTACTCGCGCTCGGCCAACCCGACCCGGGACTCCCTGCAGGAGTGCTTGGCCTCCCTCGAGAAGGGCAGTGCCGCCTTCGCGTTCGCGTCCGGGCTCGCCGCCGAGGACACGCTGCTGCGGACCGTCCTGCTGCCGCGCGACCACCTGGTGCTGCCGGACGACGCGTACGGGGGGACGTTCCGGCTCATCGACAAGGTCGTGGCGCGCTGGGGGGTCGAGCACACCCCGGTGGACCTGACGGACGTCCAGGCGGTACGCGGTGCGGTGCGCGAAGGGCGGACGAAGGTCATCTGGTGCGAGACGCCGACGAACCCCCTGCTCGCCGTGGCCGACATCGCGGCGCTCGCCGGCGTCGCCCGCGAGGCCGGTGCGCTGCTCGTCGTCGACAACACCTTCGCGACCCCGTACCTGCAGAACCCGCTGGAGCTCGGTGCGGACGTCGTCGTCCACTCCACGACGAAGTACTGCGGCGGTCACTCGGACGTCGTCGGCGGTGCCCTCGTCGTCGGCGACGGCGGCGTGGTGCCCGGGACCGGCGAGCCGCTCGCCGAGCGTCTTGCCTTCCACCAGAACGCGCTCGGCGCCGTCGCGGGGCCGTTCGACGCCTGGCTGACGCTGCGAGGCCTGAAGACCCTCGCCGTCCGGATGGACCGGCACTGCGACAACGCCGAGCGCGTCGCGCAGTGGCTGGCGGAGCACCCGGGCGTCCAGGAGGTGATCTACCCCGGGCGGCCGGACCACCCGCACCACGACGTCGCGTCACGCCAGATGCGCCGCTACGGCGGCATAGTGTCGTTCCGGGTCGGCAGCCAGGAGAGGGCCGTGGAGATCTGCGGCCGGACGACGGTGTTCACCCTCGCCGAGTCGCTCGGCGGCATCGAGTCGCTCGTGGAGCACCCGGGCCTGATGACCCACGCGAGCGTCGCGGGCTCGGAGCTCGAGGTGCCGGACGACCTCGTGCGCCTGTCCGTCGGGATCGAGGACGTCGAGGACCTGCTCGCCGACCTGGGCCAGGCGCTGGGGAGCACGACCCGCCCTGGGGTTCGCTGACGAACTGGTTGCCCGGCCCACAGGTTCGCTGACGAACTGGTCGCTCAAAGCCGGAATTTCGGGCGCGATTACAACCACTTCGTCTGGGGGCACCTCCCACGCAGTGGGGGACGAACCGGGGGGAGGGGTGAGCACGTCGTCTGGGGGCACCTCCCACGCAGTGGGGGACGAACCTCGGGGGGTTGAGACACTGGCTCCGTGACGGACAGGGCAACGGTGAGGCAGCAGCCGCTGCATGAGGTCCCGCAGCGGCGGGAGGTGCACCTCCCGTACGGGGTGCGGGCTTCGGCCGCCTGGGTCTGGCGGATCGGCGTCATCGGCCTCGGCATCTTCGGGCTGCTGTACCTGATCGCGTTCTTCCAGGTCGTCGTGGTCCCGGTGCTCGTGGCGATCCTGATCACGGCGCTGCTGTCGCCGTACGTGAACCTGCTGCACCGGCTTGGCCTGCCACGCGGTGCGGCGGTGGCGGTGTCGATCCTCGTGGCGCTGCTCGTGATCCTCGGGCTGCTGGTGCTCGTCGGGGCGCAGTTCGTCGCAGGCTTCGACGACCTCGCGGCCCAGTCCGGGCAGGGGTTCGGGCAGGTGCAGCGCTGGCTGGTCGAGGGTCCGCTGAACCTCACGACCGAACAGCTGAACGTGTGGCTCGCGCGCGGGCAGGAGCAGCTGAAGGCCAGCAGCGACCAGCTCGTGGCAGGCGCCCTGTCGTTCACGTCCACGGCGGGGCACGTGATCACGGGTGCGTTCCTGGCGTTCTTCGCGACGCTCTTCTTCCTGCTCGACGGCCGTGGCATCTGGCGCTGGCTGCTCAGGCTGCTCCCCGAGGGTTCCCGGGACAGTCTGGACGACGCCGGCGAGCGCGGCTGGCTCACCCTCAGCGCGTACGTCAAGGCCACGATCATCGTGGCCTTCGTCGACGCCGTCGGGATCGGGCTGGGCGCGGTGATCCTGCAGCTGCCCTTGGCCGTCCCGATCGCCGTCCTCGTCTTCCTCGGCGGGTTCATCCCGATCGTCGGCGCGTTCGTCAGCGGCATCGTCGCCGTCCTCATCGCGCTCGTGTCCCACGGCCCGGTCGCCGCGCTGATCATGCTCGGGGTGGTGATCGCCGTCCAGCAGATCGAGAGCCACGTGCTCCAGCCGTTCCTGCTCGGCCGCGCGGTCGCCGTCCACCCGCTCGCGGTCGTGCTGGCGATCGCGGCAGGGGTGCTGCTCGCGGGCATCGTCGGTGCCCTGTTCGCCGTGCCGCTGGTCGCCGTCCTCAACACGATGATCACCCAGCTGGCGGGCCGCGGTGTGCCCGTGGACGAGATCGAGCCGCCCGTCGAGACCGAGTAGCCGCGGCCGCGCCCGGAGGTGGACCCGAGCCCGAGCCTGGAGGCGGGGACCGGCCGGCTCTGCCAGGATGCGCGTATGGCATCGACTGGCCGCGAGGCCGTGCTGCCCGTGACGCTCGCCGACGTGGAGGCCGCGAGCGACCTGCTCGAAGGCGTCATCCGGCCGACGCCCCTGGAGTTCAGCAGGGCGCTGTCCGGACGGGTCGGCGGCGACGTGTACCTCAAGTGCGAGAACCTGCAGCGGGCCGGGTCGTTCAAGATCCGCGGAGCGTACACGCGGATGTCCCGGCTCTCCCAGGAGGAGAAGTCCCGAGGGGTGGTAGCCGCGAGCGCCGGCAACCACGCGCAAGGGGTCGCGCTGGCAGGGCAGCTGCTCGACATCCCCGTCACCGTGTACATGCCGAACGGAGCGCCGCTGCCGAAGGTGCAGGCCACCCGTGGGTACGGGGCCGAGGTCCGCTTCCACGGGCACACGATCGACGAGTGCCTCCAGGTGGCGCGTGAGCACGAGGCGGAGACGGGGGCCGTCCTGATCCACCCGTTCGACCACGTCGACATCGTGGCCGGCCAGGGGACCGCGGGTCTCGAGATCCTCGACCAGTGTCCGGACGTCCGCACCGTTCTCGTCTGCACAGGCGGTGGGGGGCTGCTCGCCGGGATCGCCGCCGTGATGAAGGCGCAGCGACAGGACATCCGGGTCATCGGCGTGCAGGCCGAGGAGGCTGCGGCCTACCCCCCGTCGCTCTCGGCGGGGCACCCCGTCCCGCTCGCGCGGATGACGACCATGGCCGACGGCATCGCGGTCGGCTGTCCCGGGGAGGTCCCGTTCGCGCTGGTCCAGGCGCTGGTGGACGGCGTCCTCACCGTCGGCGAGGAGATGCTGTCCCGGGCGCTGCTGTTCCTGCTCGAGCGGGCCAAGCTCGTCGTGGAGCCGGCGGGCGCCGCGGCGGTGGCTGCGCTGCTCGCCTCGCCGACGTCCTTCGAGCCGCCGGTCGTGGCGGTGCTCTCCGGCGGCAACATCGACCCGTTGCTGCTGCTCCGGGTGATCCGGCACGGGATGGCCGCCGCCGATCGCTATCTCCAGCTGCGGGTCGTGACCCCCGACCGGCCGGGCGCGCTCGCCGGGCTGCTGGCGGTGCTCGCCGAGGCCAACGCGAACGTCCTCGAGGTCGAGCACGTGCGTACCGGCGCCACCCTCGCCGTCGACCAGGTCGAGATCGGGCTACAGCTGGAGACGCAGGGCAGCGAGCACCGCGCCCAGGTCCTGGCCACCCTGAGCGAGGCGGGGTACCACGTCAAGGACGTGTGAGCCCGCGCCGGATGGCGCGATTGCATGGTCACGACAGTCACCGCGGAGAAGGGGGTGGCGCGATTGCATGATCACCCACGTCGGTGATCATGCAACCCCCACGTCGGTGATCATGCAACCCCGCCACCGCGGACGCTGTGCGAGGCAGCCGTCAGCTGCGGCGACGGCCCTCAGTTGTGGTACGGCTTGGCGGAGATGATCTCGACCGCGATCTCCTTGCCGTTGGGCGCGGTGTAGGACGTCGACTCCCCGGCCTTCTTGCCGTTGATCGCGTTCCCCAGAGGGGACTTCTCGCTGTAGACGTCGAGGTCACCGTCGGCGACCTCGCGGCTGCCCAGCAGGAACCTCATCTCGCGGCCGCCGACCTTGGCGACGACCACCATCCCTGGCTCCACCACGTCGTCGTCCGGGGGAGCCTCGCCGACCTTCGCGTTGCGCAGCAGCTGCTCGAGCTGGCGGATGCGGGCCTCCTGCTTGCCCTGCTCCTCCTTGGCGGCGTGGTAGCCGCCGTTCTCCCGCAGGTCGCCCTCCTCGCGGGCGGCCTCGATGCGGCGGGCGATATCGATACGGCCCGGGCCGGAGAGCTGCTCCAGCTCGGCCTTCAGTCGGTCGTACGCCTCCTGGGTCAGCCAGGCGGCGTTGCTCGTCTCGGTCACGGTGTCTCCTTGTTGCGGCGTGCCCTTCCGCAGATGTAAGCGGACGCCAGTTGGCAGGCGGGCGTCGGCACATCGCCCCGAGGTCCCTCGAGGACCTCGGGGCGACAGGCGAAGCGTCAAGGCTAGCAACTTCGGCGTGTCAGGGCACACCCTTGACGACCTCGCAGTGGTCGACGATCCCAGTGACAGGACGTTCCTGCGTCGTCACCGGTTCCCGGTGGCGCGACGCCTTCTGGTCGGTCGGGCCGATCTCGACCTGCGCCACCCCGACGACCGCATGCATGACGTTGAGCGCCTCGAGCCGGCAGGTCGCGGTGGCCTGGGGGTCCTTGACGACGTCGAAGGTGACGACGACCTGGGAGTCGCCGGTGATCGAGAACCCGACGTCCTCCCAGCTCACGTCTCGCTGCGCCTGGTGCAGCCCCGCCCAGACCACCCAGGCCAGACCGGCCACCACGGCCACACCGGCGAGCGCGCGGGCAGCGCCGCGGTGCCAGGGCGGCCGGACGTCCCCGTACCGCTGCGGCGGTCGGGGAGCGCGCGTGACGCCAGGCTGCGCGGCGCCCGTGTCGTCGTCCACCATCGAAGTCCTCGTGTCGTCCCGGCCCCACCCAGCGGCGGCCTGCTCCGCCGAGGTCGCGTGCGCGACCGCCGGAAGCGGGGTCGCAGCGGGCGAACCGGACCGGCTGGGGGATCATTGTCCCCCGAAGGGTCGGGGGAGGGCCGAGGACCCCTGCCGAGCACGGCACCACCGGAGGATTCACCACGGGATGTGCACCCACGAACATGCGGCACACGAAAAGGGCAGCACCAAGAAGCAGCACAGCACCAAGAAGCAGCAGAGCACCAAGAAGCAGCAGAGCACCAAGAAGCAGCACAGCACCAAGAAGCAGCACCGAGAGGGAGCACCGTGAACGGCAGCGCTGACGAGCCTCTGCGCCTGATGGCCGTGCATGCGCACCCCGACGACGAGTCGAGCAAGGGCGCCGCGGCGATGGCGAAGTACGTGAGCGAGGGCGTGCGTGTCCTCGTCGTCAGCTGCACCGGCGGCGAGCGGGGCGACATCCTCAACCCGGAGCTGGAGAACGACCCGGAGGTCCTGCGGGACATGCCGGAGGTGCGGCGGCAGGAGATGGCGGACGCCGTCCGGATCCTGGGTGTCGAGCACGAGTGGCTCGGGTTCGTGGACTCCGGCCTGCCCGAGGGGGACCCTCCGCCGCCCCTCCCCGAAGGGTGCTTCGCGCTCGAGCCGCTGCAGGTGGCTGCGGCGCCTCTTGTCCAGCTCGTCCGCCACTTCCGCCCGCACGTCATGACGACGTACGACGAGGCGGGCGGCTACCCGCACCCGGACCACATCATGTGCCACCGCATATCCGTGGAGGCCTTCGAGGCGGCCGGCGACCCAGCGCGCTACCCCGGGACCGGTGAGCCCTGGCAGCCGCTGAAGCTCTACTACAACGCCGGCTTCAGCCGGACCCGCATGCAGGCTTTCCACGAGGCGCTGCTGGCGGCGGGCGGAGAGTCGCCCTTCGCGGAGTGGATGGAGCGCCGTGGGGATCGGGAGGACCGGCCCGTGCACGCACGGATCGAGTGCGCCGACTTCTTCGAGGTCCGGGACCGGGCTCTGCTCGCTCACCGCACGCAGATCGACCCGAACGGCTGGTTCTTCGCCATCTCCCGAGAGATGCAGGCCGAGATCTGGCCCACCGACGACTTCGAGCTCGCGCGCAGCCTCGTGGAGACGCAGCCACCGGAGGCCGACCTGTTCGCGGGGATCAGGGCACCGGTGTCGCTCAGCAGCGGGACCCCGGCATGAGCCTGGCGCTCGGCCTCGTGGCGGTCCTTGCCAGCAGCACCGGCAGCAGCACCGGCACCAGCACCGGTGGCAGCGGCGGCGGGGGCGGCGGGAGCCTCGACCCGATGTCCGTGAGCCCGGGCCTGATCGGGTTCGTCGCCGTCTTCGCCCTGATCGTCGCCGCGATCTTCCTGTTCCGCAGCATGAGCGGGCACCTGCGCCGGGTCGACTACCGCTCCCGTCATGGGCAGCCCGGCAGGCGCGAGGCGTCGGACGACGAGCGTGCGCAGGAGTCGAGCCTCGAGGACCCGGGTGACCAGGACGAGGGGCGAGGCCCCCGCTAGTCGTGGCCTGATGCTGCAGCCGTCGCCAGATGCTGGAGCCGTCGCCCGACGCTGCGCCTCAGGCCCCGAAGCGTCGCTCCCGCTCGGCGTAGGAGCGCAGCGCGCGCAGGAAGTCGACCCGACGGAAGTCGGGCCAGTAGGCCTCGCAGAAGTAGAACTCGCTGTGGGCGCTCTGCCAGAGCAGGAAGCCGGAGAGCCGCTGCTCGCCCGACGTCCTGATCACGAGGTCCGGGTCCGGCTGGCCCTTCGTGTAGAGGTGCGCGGCGATGTGCTCGACGTCGAGGATTTCCGCGAGCTCCTCGATCGACGTCCCCCTCGTCGCGTGCTCGTGCAGCAGCGCGCGCACCGCGTCGGCGATCTCGCGCCGTCCGCCGTACCCGACCGCCACGTTGACGTGCAGGCCCTGGACCGACCGGGTGGCGTCCTCGAGCTCCTTCAGCCTGGTCGCAGTCCGGTCGGGGAGCAGGTCGAGCGCGCCGATCGGGTGGACCCGGCAGCGGCCGCTCTCCGCGATCCGCGTGACGGCGCTCTCGATGATCGGGATGAGCTCGCTGAGCTCGCTCTCCGGGCGGGAGAGGTTGTCCGTGGAGAGCAGGTAGAGCGTGACGACGCGGACGCCCACCTCCTCGCACCAGCGCAGCAGCTCCTGGATCTTGTCGGCCCCTTTGCGGTGGCCGGTGCTGGGCGCGGCGCCGAACTGTGCGGCCCACCGGCGGTTCCCGTCGAGCATCACGCCGATGTGGCGCGGGATCGTCTCGGCACGCAGGGACGACGCCAGCCGCCGCTCGTAGAGCCCGTACAGAAGACCCGGCAAGGGCATCGGGCCGGCATCCTTCCTCGAGGGCCGCAGGTCGGAGGTCCCCCCGGACGGCCGACGGAGCGCAGGTGGGCAACCGTGCCGCTCACCCTCTGCTGTCGCGAGGACAACGGTACAACCCGGAAGCGCGCGGGGCAGGCGTCACGACCGGGGGTGCAGCAAAACCTACGGTTCCGTAACCTACTAGACCGTAGGTTAAACTCGTAGCATGACGAAGCCTCGGAGCTCAGCCCACGCGCCGGCCGAGCCCACGCCGAGCTCAGGTCTCGACTCCGTCGTGGACTCGGTCGTGGGGTCGCTGGAGAACGCGGCGGAGACCGTGAAGCCCAAGCTCCGCGGGTGGATCCACCTCGGCTCGTTCCCGCTCGTCGTCGCAGCGGGTGCGGTGCTCGTCGCGCTGGCCCCGACCACCCGCGCCCGAGTCGCCGTCGCCGTGTTCGGGCTGTCGGCGGCGCTGCTGTTCGGCATCAGCGCCCTCTACCACCGCGGGTCGTGGTCCCCCCGCACCCACGGGGTGCTGAAGCGGTTCGACCACTCCAACATCTTCCTGATCATCGCGGGCACGTACACACCCTTCGCGGTGCTGCTGCTCCCGCGGGGTCCCGGCCGCACGCTGCTCTGGGCGATCTGGGTGGCCGCGGTCGCAGGGGTCCTCTTCCGCATCTTCTGGGTGACCGCCCCGCGGTGGCTGTACGTCCCGGCGTACATCGCCATGGGCTGGGTCGCCGTGGCGTTCCTGCCGAGCTTCCTCCGGGCCGGTGGTCCAGTGGTGCTGGCGCTCGTCGTCCTCGGCGGTCTGCTGTACACGGCGGGTGGCGTGATCTACGGGCTGAAGCGCCCGAACCCGAGCCCGCGCTGGTTCGGCTTCCACGAGGTGTTCCACGTGCTCACGGTGGCGGCGTTCGTGAGCCACTACGTCGGCGTCTCGCTCGCGCTCTACGGAGGCAGGACCGCCGCCGTCTGAGCCGCCGGGCCGCTGGCCGGGGAGCTCAGCCGCGCGGTCGGACGACGAGCACGCTGCACGCCGCGTGCCGTGCGACCTGCTCGGCCACCGAGCCGATCACGATCCCCGCGAAGCCGCCGGCACCGCGGTGGCCCACGACGAGCAGGTCCGCGGACCGGGAGGCCGCGAGCAGCGTGTTCGCCGCGGCGCCGTGCACCACGTGCACGTGCACCTCCACGCCGGCGGTGTCGACCCTCTTCAGCGCCGCCTCGAGCGACCTCCGGACGGCGTCCGCGCACTCGTCCCAGCTCGGTACCGTGCCGAACGGCGCGTCGGTCTCCGGCAACGCCGTGCTCAGCTTCCAGGCGTGCACCACGTGCAGGGGCAGGCCGCGCAGCCGTGCCTGCTCCACGCCCGCGCCGAGAGCGACGTCCGCGCGCTGCGAGCCGTCGTGCCCGACCACGACACCGCCCTCGACGGGCGGGTCCAGCTCCGGCTCGTCCTGCCTCGCCACCTGGCACTCCCTCCGTCGGCCGCCACCGGCGCCGGCAGTCTCTCAGGCATGCTCGGCGGGGACGGGAACCCGCCCGCCCACCCGCCTCCCCAGGTCGTCCGGGGCGGTGCTCGGCAGCTCGCAGACGAAGCCTCGGCAGACGTACGCGGTGGGCCGGTCGCCGACGAGCGGGCGGTCCCGAAGCAGCGGGACGACGTCCGGCTGGTCGTCGGTGCCGGCTCCGGCGGGCGGGCCGAACGCCACGACGAGGCCGGGAGAGGTGCCGGCGAGCGCGGTCCGGTGGAGCACGGTCGTTCCGTCCTCGCCGGGTCGGCCCAGCACGGCCACCTCGAGCGGGCCCTCGACCAGCGCCTGGGCGACCGCGAGGCCCCAGCCCGCGAACCGCGGAGCCGACGCGGCGAGGGCGTCCAC
>JBKHWX010000281.1:0-5334 GCA_046566325.1 Actinomycetes bacterium
GAGCGCCGCCGTGCGGTTCGGGGTGAACCCCAGGTCGCCGATCCGCGCCACCATCGCGCCGAGCACCAGCACGTCGAGCGCGAGAGCACCCGCGACGGCGAGCAGCTGGACGCGGTCCATCAGCCCGGGCGGCAGGTGGACGGCGTCCTCTCCCGCGACGACGATGTCGGCCACAGTCGCCGCCTCGGCCAACCGTTCCGCCGGCGCGCACTCCGCCGTCACCAGAAGCGGCCGGGTCACGGCCTGCGAGAACAGCGGCGCGGACAGATCCAGGTCGAGGCTGCGGCTGACCAGTGCCAGTGGCGGCGACGGGAGCTGGCCCGCGGCCACCCGCCTCTGCTCCCACTGCTCGCCCAGCGGGATGGGGCCGTACCCCTCGGCCCGCACCGTCCCGGCGCCGACGAGGACGACGTCCGCCAGCGCCCGCAGCGTGTGCAGCAGCACCTGGTCGGCCGGCCCGGTCAGGGCGCCGACCCGCCCGGCCAGCGCCGCCGCGCCGTCCGCGCTCGACACCATGTTGACCCGCAGGTGCCGGGTGGAGGCGTCCGGAAGCCCGTAGGCGGTCTCGAGGTCCACGTCTTCCTGCGGTGTCGGCAGGAGCTGCCGCATTCCGCCTCCTTCCGCCGGAGCGCTCCGGCCACGTGGCCGTCGTCCGAGATGGTCAGGCCTCGTGGCCCGCGGCGACGTCCAGGACCTGCTTCAACGTCAGCTGTCCGTGCTCTGCTGCGGCCTCGACACCGGTGGGGTCGAGCAGGAACCCCACGTGGTCGCCGAACGGGACCTGCTGCACCACCCGTCCGGTGAACCGCCGGGGACAGTCCTCGAGCAGAGGAACGCCGTCCGGCCCGGGAGCCCAGCGGCAGCGCGTGAACTTGTCGACGTCGTCCCCGGTGGTCCCGCCGAACAGCTCGGCGAGGTCGTGCTGTTCCGGGTCGAGCCCGTGGACGGCGAGCACCTGCGCGTTCCTGGCCACGCGGTAGGTGTGGTTGTTCACGGACAGGCAGACGAGGAAGCGGGGAGGTCCGATGCTGACCTGGGTGGTGAAGCCGACCAGGCAGCCCGAGCGTTCGCCGCCGCAGGCGACGGTGACGACGAACATCGGGTAGTCGAGCGCCGAGGCGAACGCGTCGAACTCGTCGGTGCTCACGTCGGCGGTGCCCGGCTCGCCGTCCCCTGCCGCGTCGCGGTCCCTTCCCACGCCTCGCCGCCCTACCCGGACACGCCGGTCGCGTCGTGAGCCTCGCCCACCGGCTTGCTCTCCGACGACCCGCGCTGCCGGAGGTAGATGCTGAGCACGGCCATCGAGCCGACGGCCAGGAACTCGGACTGCCAGTTCTGGAACGTCCTGCTCCAGAAGTCGGGACGGGCCAGGTACTCCAGCCAGGACACCGGGTCCTGCAGGTCCTGCATCTGCTGCACGTTGTAGGCCGCCTGGCCCGAGATCGACTGAGCCGCCCACGAAGCGAGGAAGATCAGGCCCACCACCGTGACGAGGGAGTGCGAGTACAACGTCGTCCGCCACCCGCCGATGCGTGCCCACCTCGGGGACGTGTCCTCGGCGAAAGCGCCGACCTTCTGCTCCTCGTCGGAGCCGGTGCCATTCTTGTCCAGCTCCTTCGACTCGGGTGACCCCCGCTGCAGGAACCAGACCGTCGCGAAGACGTAGGTGACGAACTGCAGGTACTCGCTCTGCCAGTTCTCCGTCACGTCTGCGGCGAAGTCCGAGGTCGTGAGGTAGGCCCAGAACGACACCGGCTCGTAGCCGCCGGTCAGCTGGCCCTCGTTGAACTCGGCGACGCCCGCCACGGCCTGTCCGAGCAGGCTGAGCAGGAAGAGCGCGCCGAACACCAGGCCAAGGCCGTTCTGCCGGAAGAAGCCTCCCTTGTCGCCGTCCCCGCTGCTCGATCCGGTGCTCATCTGTGCAGGGCGCCGATCACGACGAAGTACGCGAGCCCGAGGGTGATGAAGGTGAGGTAACCGGCGAACAATGCGCGCATCAGGACCCCTTCAACGAGCACTGGTACGGCTCGTCCTTCCGAGCGGTGCAGCCCGCCGCCACCACGCGCCAGCCCGGTGCGTAGCGGGCGAGGAACACGGTGTCCTCTTCCAGCCGGACCAGCGCCTGGTCGCCGTACACGGTCGTGCTCGTGACGGAGCCGCTGGCTGCCTCGACCTGGTCCAGCACGGCCTGGTCGCACGGCGACCCCGCGCTCTCCTCAACCTCGTCCCTGGTCTTCGGTGCGAGCAGGTGGCACGCACCGGCGCCGTCCGAGTCGGCGACCGCGGCGTAGAAGGCGCTCGCCACCTCGTCCACCGCCGGCACCTTGGCGCTCGCGCAGCTGGTCATCGGGACGACGGCCACGACGATGGCGAGCCCCAGTGCCCGCGGCCTCGTCGTCGTCCGCATGAGCAAACGATGGCAGTGCGGCCCCCAGCGCGCGCCCCGACGCGCTCATGGGTGCCAGGATGGCCGGGTGCGGTGGTCGGCAGGGGGGGCACCGGTTCAGGGGCCGTGGTTTCGCGCGCACCCGCGCGCGACGGTCGCGGTCGCGGCTGCGTTGTTCGTCGCCGTCTTCGTGCTGCGCCTGTCGGTCGGGACCGTCACGGACGTCGTCTCGATGCTCTTCACCCTGCCCATCGCGCTCCTCGCCGTCGCGTTCGGGTTGCGTGCGGGGATCGCCGCCGGTCTCGTCGGTGTCGCGCTCGTCGTCGCATGGGACGTCCTCGCCGACGCCGGCATCTCGCCGGTCGGCTGGATGTCCCGCGCCGTGCCGCTCCTGCTGCTCGGAGGCCTGCTCGGGGACGCCGCAGACCGGCTCCGCGCGTCCGAGGCGCACCGGCGGCATCTCGTCGCCGCTGCCGAGCGGCACCGGGACGCGGTCGAGATCAACGACACCGTCGTCCAGGGGATCACGGCTGCCAAGTGGGCCCTGGAGGCGGGGAACGTCGAGGGCGGCTTGGAGATCCTCTCCGACACCCTGAGCACCAGCCAGCGCCTCGTCTCCGACCTGCTGCGGAACTCGACGACCGACGACGGCGACGTCTACCGCTCCGCGCCCCGGCAGATCGGCTCGCCGTCGGAGTGAAGGAAGGTGGGCAGGGCACGGCTTGCCCCCACTCGGAAGCACGCAGCGCCGAGTCCAGCCCCTCGCCTGGCGGATCCTCCGAAACCGTCGCTGAAACAGCTCGCTGCACTTGTCGGTTCCATCGCTGGTCGCGGTGGTGTCGCTGCCCCGACTCTTATGGCACCCAGTCCGTGATGCGGAAACAGTAATCCGCACAGCGGTCGTCCGACCTCTTCGACCCCGAGGTGCCCGATGCAAAACTCTGGTTCTGTGCTCACGGCGACGCGTCGCCGACGCGCCCATCCCGTCGACAAGGTCCTGCCTCCGGGCAAGCTCGCGGTCTACGGGTTCCAGCACGTGCTCGCGTTCTACGCCGGCGCCGTCATCGTCCCGATCCTGCTCGCCGGGGCGATCGGCCTCGACGACCGACAGCTCATCCACCTGATCAACGCAGACCTCTTCACCTGTGGTATCGCGTCGATCATCCAGTCCGTCGGCTTCTGGAAGGTCGGCGTCCGCCTGCCCCTGCTGCAGGGGGTGACGTTCACGGCGGTGTCGCCGATGATCGCGATCGGCCTCGCCGCCGGGGGTGGCACCGACGGCCTTCTCGTCATCTACGGCGCCGTCATCGTCGCGGGTCTGTTCACCTTCCTCATCGCCCCGTACTTCAGCCGGCTGATCCGGTTCTTCCCGCCGGTCGTGACGGGCTCGGTGATCACCATCATCGGTGTCGCGCTGCTGCCCGTCGCCGCGCTCGACGTCGTCGGGGGCGGCGGGAACCCCCAGCCCGCGAGCGGCAAGAACCTCGCCTACGCCCTGGGGACGCTCCTGCTGATCGTTGTCATCCAGCGCGTCTTCAAGGGCTTCATGGCCACCGTCGCGGTCCTCGTCGGCCTCGTGGCCGGCACCGCCGTCGCCTGGCTGCTGGGTGACGCGCACTTCTCCGCCGTCGGCGACTCCGCCTGGGTCGGCGTCACCACGCCGTTCTACTTCGGCTGGCCGAAGTTCAGCATCGCCGCGATCATCTCGATGATCGTCGTCATGCTCATCACCGCGGTCGAGACCACCGGCGACGTGTTCGCGACCGCTGAGATCGTCGACAAGCGCGTCGGCCGCGAGGACATCGCGCGTGCACTGCGTGCTGACGGTCTCGCGACCACCCTCGGCGGCGTCCTCAACTCCTTCCCCTACACCTGCTTCGCCGAGAACGTCGGCCTCGTGCGTCTGACCCGCGTGAAGAGTCGTTACGTGGTCGCCGCAGCCGGCGCGATCATGATCCTTCTCGGGCTGCTGCCGAAGGCCGGTGCAGTCGTCGCGGGGATCCCGCACCCGGTGCTCGGTGGGGCCGCCCTGGCGATGTTCGCCACCGTCGCGGTCGTCGGCATCCAGACCCTCTCCCGCGTCGACTTCCACGACCACCGCAACGTCGTCATCGTCGGCACCAGCGTCGGCCTCGCCATGCTGGTGACCGCCCAGCCGGACGTCGCCAAGGCCGTTCCCGAGTGGGGCCAGGTCATCCTGGGCAGCGGCATCACCCTCGGCAGCCTGACCGCGATCATCCTCAACTTCGTGTTCCACCACGTGGGCAAGGACTTCGGCCCGGCCGTCGCCGGTGCACCCGGCGAGGGCGTCGTCCGCCTGGACCAGGTCAACGAGATGTCGCGCGAGGAGTTCGTCGCCACCTTCGGTCGTCTTTTCCAGGGCCCGGGCTGGGTGGCCGAGCGGGCCTACGACCAGCGGCCGTTCCGGGACACGTCCGACCTGCGCGCCGCCTTCCAGGAGGCCCTGTTCAGCGCCGGGCACGACGAGCAGCGGGACCTCATGGCCTACTACCCGGACCTCGGTGGCGACCTGGTCACCGGCGGCCAGTCGGGACCGGAGTCCGTCACGGACCAGGCGAGCGCGGGTCTCACGTCGCTCACGGAGGACGACCACAACGACCTGACGCGCCTCACCACCGCCTACCGCGACAAGTTCGGAATGCCGCTGATCGTCTGCGTCCGTGAGGTGGAGAGCCGCGACCACATGCTCCGGTGCGGCTGGCACCGCATGGGCAACTCGCAGCCGCAGGAGCACGCCACCGCTCTGATCGAGATCGCCAAGATCGCGAACCACCGTTTCGCGGACCTCGTGGCCGAGGCGAACCCGATCACCACCGCCCGCACTCAGCGGTACGGGCAGCTGCAGTGAGCCGGACCCGAACGGACGCCGACTGGCTGGGCGAGGCGGTTGCCCTGGCGCTGTCGAACGCGAAGCTGGGCGGCGTCCC
>JBKHWX010000282.1:0-7601 GCA_046566325.1 Actinomycetes bacterium
GGCTGGTGGAGGCGGGCATGGCGCGGCTCGACGCGGAGACGAACCCCGCCGACCACACCCAGCACAGAGCGGTGCTCGCGTACAACCTCGCACAGCTTCTCGCGGTGATGGGCCCGCCCGAGGCGGCTCTCGCGCAGTACGCGCTCGTCATCGAGAACGACCCGCACCATTCCGAGTACTACTTCGAGCGGGCTTCGCTGCTCCGGAGGATGGGGCGGTACGAGGAGGCGATGGCGGACTACGAGGCCGCGATCTCGGAGAGCCCGCCCTACCCCGAGCCGCACTACAACCGGGGAGACCTCGCCGCCCAGCTGGGCGACGTCCGGACGGCGGTGTCGGAGTTCTCGTACGTGCTCGAGCTCGAGCCGACCTTCGTCGACGCGTACGTCAGCCGCGCCGCCCTGCAGCTCCAGCTCGGCGACCTCGACGGCGCCGAGGACGACGTCGCACGCGGCCTGGCGCTGAGGGCGGCCCACCCCCGGCTGTTGCTGCTCCAGGGTCTGGTGGCCCAGGAGCGAGGGGACGTCGTCGCAGCGAGGCAGTCCCTGGACGCCGCCCTCGCGCTGCAGCCGGACCTTGCCGAGGCGCTGGCGAGCCGCGCCGTCCTCGCGTTCGAGGCTGGCGACGTCCAGGCCGCGATCGACGACCTCACCAGGGCGCTCGAGGTGACCGACGACCCCGCCGTCCGCGAGAACCGCGCATTGGCCCTTGAGCACGCCGGGCGGTTCCGCGAGGCGGTGTCGGACTGCGACGCGGCGCTCCTGCATCCGCACGCGGACCGGCTCTCGGTGACCGAGCTGCGCGAACGCTGCCTCGCACGTCTCCAGCCCGCGGTCGTGGCGCCGCGGCCACGGTCCCCACTGCCGCGCGCCTCAGGCACGCCCTGGACCGCCTTGGCCGGCCACGTCTGGTGACACCACCGTCGGGGTGTCAGACCCTCGAAGGCTCACAGCGCATGTGGGGCTGACAGGTCGCGGGTAGGATTTGAGGCAGCTGAGGTGCTGCGGGAGAGCGTCATGAGCAGGTACCTGGTTGTCGCACACGAGACCGCGACGAGCCCGAGGCTGATCGGCGAGGTGAAGCGGATCGCAGCGGAGGACAAGGGGGCGCAGTTCGTCCTCGTCGTGCCTGCCACGCCCGTCAGACACCTCATCCTGCGACGCTCGCACGACGAGGACGCCGGGGCCGTCGCGGGCAAGCGCGCGCAGGAGGCGGCAGCCGCGTTCGGCCGCATGGGCGTGACCCTGGCGGGCACGTCGGTCGGCGCCGCGGACCCCATGGAGGCGATCGACGAGGAGTTCGGGAAGCACCCGGACTACGCCGGAGTCGTGGTCTCGACCCTGCCTGCCGAGCGGTCCCGGTGGCTGAAGATGCATCTGCCCGACAGGGTGCGCGAGGAGCACCACGTCCCGGTCCACGCGGTCGAGATGCCGGTGAGCGAGGTCGCCCAGACCATGCTCCCCTGACCCTCCTGCACATGGTGCCAGCGCCAAGCGCGGGACGCGTCACCTCGAGAACTCCCAGGCCAGGTCTCCGTTGTCCGGCAGGACGACCACGGTGCCGCTCGCCGGCGTCCAGCCGTCGTGAAGGAGCAGGACCTTTCCGCCTGACCGGGCGAGGAGCCGGAGGCCTGTGGTCCGGTAGCGGGTCTCGGCGGGCTGTCCCGACGGCGCCGCCGGGCCGACCACCACCGCCTGCTCGTGAACGCCGGGTGCGTCGATGCCCAGTGGCGTCGGGCTGAGGACGACGGCACGCGCCAGCTGGTCGACGCTCGCCGCGAGCTGCTCCGCCTCACCCCGCCCGACGGCGGTGGCGTACTCCTCCAGCATCCAGAACCCCGCGAGCAGCACGGTGCCCGCGACCAACGCGGCCGGGGCGATGCTCTGCCACACGGGAACGGGCTCCTCAGGTCGCTCGGCCCGGAGTGTTCGCCGGACCCACCACGCGTACTGGGCCACCAGCGCGCCGACGAGAAGAACCAGCGGCACCAGCCACTGCTCGCCCCTCAGGCGGACCGCCAGAGCCGCCAGGAGCGGCGGTGGGGATCTCAGGCCCGCGACCAGCGCGAACACGACGGTGACCGTCGCGACACCGGCCGCCGTCCACCCCACACGCGTCGCCCATGCGCAGACGGCGGCTCTGCGCCGCTGAGACGCCATCACGTGGAAGTGCAGGAGCGTCCTCAGCCTGACGTGCAGGCGCAGCCACGCGAGACCCAGCCCGAACAGCACGAGCAGCGGCAGGTAGAGGGAGCTGATGCTCCGGAGCACGTAGTCCTGCGTCGAGAAGTCGAAGAGGCTGACGTCGATGTTCATCGCGCTGGCCTGCACCTCGCTGCGGCGCCAGCCGAAGTAGAACATGATCGTCGTGAGCAGGGTCAGGATGGCGCCCAGGGCACCCAGCAGGGAGAAGAAGTCCTGCCTGGTCAGACCTTTCGGCGCCGGCGGTGGGGCCGAGTCGCTCACGGTGGAGGCTCGCCGGCGGTCGACGTCGCGGGCGGCGGCTCCGAACTGGTCGTGACGGCCCTCTGCCGGGACGAGGCGGAGGACGACGCAGCGCTCGTGGTGGCGGTCGCCGGCGGCGTGCTCGCGGTGGCCGTCCCCGCCGGGCCGCTCGCGGCGGGGATCTCGACGCTCGCGGTCGAGGTCGTTCCGCGCAGGGTCACCTCGACTGCGGCCCGACGCGGCTGGGCGGTCTGCTCGGCCAGCACGAAGAGGGCCGTCATGCCGTCCCCGGGCTCCGGCACCGAGTAGTCGGACGTCAGCTCGGCTGGGACGCCGTCCACCGTCACGGCGACGTCGTCCGGGATGCCCTCCACACCTCCGACGAGGATCGCCAGGGGCACCTTTCCTGCCGGCGTCTCGCCGGACGAGCTGCTCCTCGGGTCGAGCACGTCGAAGCCGTAGATGCGGTACTGGCACGGCGACCTGGACGAGCTCGCCGGGTACTGGACGGCGGGCCGCGCCCCGGGATGCAGCGCGTGCCAGCGGAGGGCGCGGTCGAGCATCGCGCGCAGCTCGGTGTCCAGGCATGCCTGGTAGGCGTTCTCGGCGGCGGGAGGTGGTGGCCCAGAGGATGCCTGCGGCCACGGACCGGCGCCCGTGATCGCCTGGCACACCTGCAGCGCCGTCGACCAGAAGGGCCCACCGGGACGGTTGTCCGCGAGGTCGGAGCATCGCGGCGGCCGGCCGGGGGCAGCGGCGAGGACGGCGTACTGCGTCGGGATCGGGGGGTCGTCCGGACCCCATGGGGTGTAGGCGAAGCCGCCGGCTCCCGAACCACGCTGGCCTCCCGCGGCACCGGCGTGCCCTCCCCCGGCCGCCTGGCCGCCGGCACCCTGGCCGCCGGCACCCTGCCCCGCCCCCGCCCCGCCGGTCTGCCGCGCCCCCTGGCCACCGCCGGCCGGCCCCGCCGTGGTGCTGGCGCCGCTTCCCTGCGTCGTCCCCGCCGCCCCAGGCGCCACTCCCCCGGTCGGGCTCGGGCCGGAACCGCAGGAGCAGCCGACGAGCAGGACAAGAGCCGCAACCGCCGCGAGGCGAAGAGGTCGAGCCATCGTGCACCTACCCGGCAGACGAGGCGAGCGTCGCCAGCATAGGAGTCTCTATGTCATGGCCGGTGGAGTTTTACCCGTTCTCTCCCCCTGGAGCAGCGCGCCGGCGTCGACGCCGCGGATGGACGCGTCCAGCACCTCGACCGTGTGCGCCGTCGCGATCGTCGTCCCCACCCGGCGCAGCGCGTTGGTGATCTGCAGCAGGCACCCGGGGTTCGCGGTGACGAGCAGCTCCGCCTTGGTCGCGGCCACGTTGGCGGCCTTGCGGTCGCCGAGCTCGCGCGCGGGCTCGGGATGCAGCAGGTTGTAGATACCCGCGGACCCGCAGCAGAGGTCGGCCTCGGCGATCTCCCGGAGCTCGAGGTGCGGGATCGCCATCAGCAGCTCGCGCGGCTGCGACCGCACCCGCTGGGCGTGGGACAGGTGGCAGGCGTCGTGGTACGCGACCGTGACGGGCAGCGGGTGTCGTGGAGCCACGGGACCCAGCTCGACGAGCAGCTCGCTGATGTCTCGCACCTTCTCGGAGAACTGCCGCGCCTTCTCGGCGTACTCGGGGTCGTCCCCGAGGACCTCCTCGTACTCCTTCATCGTCGACCCGCACCCGGCGGCGTTGACGACGATGCGCTCGACCCCGGCGTCCAAGAACGCGTCGATGAGGGCGCGTGCGTACCGCCGTCCCTCCTCGGCCCTGCCGCTGTGCACCGACAACGCCCCGCAGCAGCCCTGCGACGGCGGCACGACGACGTCGCAGCCCTCGGCCGCCAGCACCCGGACCGTCGCGGCGTTGACGCCCGGGTAGAACTCGCGCTGCACGCAGCCGGTGAGCATCCCGACGACCATGCGTTGCTGGCCTCGCGCCGAGGTCCGCTCCGGGATCGACACCCGCTTCGTGATGGGCGGAGCGACGGCCTCCATCGTCGCGAGCGTCGGCGAGATCCTGTCCAGCAGCCCACTGCGCCGGACGAGCGCCGACAAACCCGTCCGCTGGTACACCGCCAGCGGCCCGCGCATCAGGCGCAGCCGGCCCGGGTGCGGGAACAGCGCGAAGATCGCTTGCCGCAGAAGGCGTTGCTGGGCCGACCTGTACTTCGACCCCCGCCGCTCGACCTGCCCCCGCGTTGCGGTGATCAGCTTGTCGTACTGCACCCCGGAGGGGCAGGCCGTCACGCAGGCGAGGCACCCGAGGCACTGGTCGATGTGCTGGACGAGCGACTGCGTCATCGGCTCGCCGTCGAGTCCCTCCTGCATCAGGTAGATGCGCCCCCGCGGGGAGTCCATCTCCACGCCCCACAGCTGGTACGTGGGGCAGGCGGGCAGGCAGAAGCCGCAGTGCACGCAGTCGTTGACCAGGTCCCGGGACGGCGGGTGGTCGTTGTCGAACGCCCCCTCGGCGAGCAGGTCCGGGACAGCCGTTTCCCCTCCGCGCGGTGTGCTCTCACCCGCGGCGCCCCGCGTCGCGTTGACGGTCATCAGATTCCTCCCACGAAGCGGCCCGGCGAGAGCAGCCGGTCCGGGTCGAACTGCTCCTTGACGCGGCGCATCAGGTCGACGCCCGGCACCGGGCCCCACACGTCGACCGCGTCGCGGATGTGTGCGGGCGCCCGCAGCACGGTCACTGTGCCGTCCCCCGGCGTCGCGGCGACGGACCGCAGCTCCTTCAGAGCACCGCTCACTGCCTCCGCGCCGGTGTCGCCCGGCAGGCTCACGTAGAGCACGCCGCCGGCCGAGCCGCGGACGGCGACCGCTACGCCGTGTGCCTGCTCGGCCTTCCGGACGGCGGCAAGGACGTCCGCCACGCCAGGGAGCGTGGCCGTGACCTTCAGCAGGACGTCGGCGGCGCCTCCTGGCAGGGAACCCCACCACCCCGGCTGGTCGCCGCCCGCACCTCCGGTCAAGGCGGCGGTCTGTCCCGTCCTGGCCTCCACCGCCGCGGGCACGCCCTCCAGCAGGACGACGACCGTGGCGTCGTCCGAGCCGGCCTGCCGGTCGATCTCGACCGCTGCGGGCGCGAGCTGGGACGACACCACCGCGCGGGCGACGTCCGCCGCCTTTCGGAGCGGTCGTTCCGAGACGACGAAGCCCCGCGCCGCCGGGATCGGGTGCAGCCGGAACGCCGCCTGGACGACGACGGCGAGGGTGCCGTACGAGCCGGTCATCAGCTTGGCCAGGTCGTACCCGGCGACGTTCTTGACCACCTTTCCCCCGGCAGTCGCGAGGACGCCGTCCGCGCGGACGATCTTGACGCCGAGGACGAGATCGCGCAGAGCACCGCGCGAGACCCGGCGCGGGCCGCTCGGAGCGGTGGCGAGGGCGCCGCCGACGGTGCTGCCGCCGTCCACACGCCCCCGCGGGACGTCGGCGACGAGCTCCTGACCGGCCTCGGCCACGACCTCGGCGAGCCGACGTAAGGGCAACCCGGCCTGCGTGACGACGACCAGGTCGCCTGCCTCGTGCTCCACGATGCTGTCGAGCCCGCTCGTGTCGAGCAGCACGTCGACGCGCTCGGGCGGCGCTCCCCAGTCGAGCGCGGTCCCGCCCCCCCGAGGGACGACGACCAGACCGGCCTCTGAGGTCGCGCGCAGCAGCGCGCAGGTCGCCTCGACCGAGCCGGGCCTCGCGACGACGGCCGCGGGGACGCCGTCCACCACGTCGTCGTGGCCGGCCTCGCGAACCTCGCCGGCGCCGTCCAGAGCCCGCTGCAGCGCCGCCAGGTGGAGGGTGACGGCCGGCATCAGAACACCTCCGCCAGACCGGCCTCCTGGAGCGGGTGGACCCCCGAGTGGCGGCCGGGGCGTTCGCCACAGAGTCGTGGCGTCGGGAACACCTTTCCCGGGTTCGACCGGCCGTCCGGGTCGAAGGCGCAGCGGACGAGCTGCATGGTGTCGAGGTCCTCCTCCGTGAACATCCGTGGCATGAACTTCGCCTTGTCGGAGCCGACGCCGTGCTCCCCGGTGATGGAGCCCCCTGACGTGATGCAGAGGTCGAGGATGGCGCCGCTGACCTCCTCCGCACGCTCGCCCTCCCCCTCGACGCTGCCGTCGAACAGCACGAGCGGGTGCAGGTTTCCGTCGCCTGCGTGGAAGACGTTCGCCACGCGCAGCCCCTTCTCCGCGGAGACCTCGCCGATCGCGCGCAGCACCTGCGGCAGGGCGGTGCGCGGGATGACGCCGTCCTGGACGAGGTAGTCGGGGCTGATCCGGCCGACGGCCGCGAACGCGGACTTGCGGCCCTTCCAGATCAGGGCGCGCTCGACGTCGTCCGCCGCCACGCGCACCTCGGTCGCGCCGCTGGCCTCGCAGTGCCGGAGCACCTGCTCGAACTCGTGCTCCACGTCGGCCGACGGCCCGTCCAGCTCCACGATGAGGACGGCGCCGGCGTCCCGCGGGTAGCCGCAATGGACCGCCTCCTCCGCGGCCTGGATCGCCAGGACGTCCATCATCTCGATCGCGGCAGGCACGATTCCCGCGCCGATGATCGCGCTCGTGGCGGCGCCGGCCTCGTCCGTGGACCGGAAGGCCGCGAGGAGCGTCGACACCTTCTGCGGCAGGCGCGTCAGCCGGACGGTGATGCGCGTCGCGACGCCGAGAGTCCCCTCCGAGCCGACGAGCGCGCCGAGCAGGTCGTAGCCGGGCCGGTCGGCCTGCGGACCGCCGATCGCGACCATCGTCCCGTCGGTGAGGACGGCCTCCATGCCGGTGACGTAGTTCGTCGTGAAGCCGTACTTCAGGCAGTGGGCGCCGCCGGAGTTCTCGGCGATGTTGCCGCCGATCGTGCAGACGATCTGGCTGCTGGGATCGGGGGGATAGAAGTGCGTCGGCGCGACCGCCTTGGAGACCTCGACGTTGGTCACGCCGGGCTCGACGACGACGCGCCCGTTCTCGAGGTCGATCTGGAGCACGCGGCGCAGGCGCGCCAGCCCGATGACGATGCCGTCGGGAACGGGCAGCGCGCCGCCGGAGAGCCCGGAGCCCGCCCCGCGGGCCACGAACGGGGTCTCGTGCTCGAAGCAGGCGCGCACGACCTGCTGGACCTCCTGGGCGCTCGCGGGCAG
>JBKHWX010000283.1:0-6013 GCA_046566325.1 Actinomycetes bacterium
CACCCGCCCGGCGGCCGCCGCGCTCGCCGCCACCGGTCCGGGGACGGCCAGCCTCCGGGCGACCGGCCACACCGTCCCGTCGGGAAGCCGCCACGTCCGCTGCGCTGTCACCGTCGCGGCGGGGTCCGGGAGCCTCGCGGCAGCAGCACAGCCTGCCGTCAGCTGAAGCTCCAGCCAGCCGGCGGCGGAGCCCGTCACGGCGATCGTCGGAGGGGCAGGATGCAGCACCTCGGCAGACTACTGGCGGTCCGAGCGGCCCCGTCCGCGTGCAGAGGGTGTCACCCGAACGCACGCAAGGGCTCACCATCTCGTCGGTTCGGCGGGGACGACGCACGTAACCTTGACGGCACTGTCCCCTTATCGGAGTGAGAGCTGCATGGATCCGCTGCTCGCGGTCGCCGGCCTCGTCGTGGGCTTCGTCGTCGGTCTCACCGGCATGGGCGGCGGCGCCCTGATGACACCGCTGCTCGTGCTGGCGTTCGGGGTCCAGCCCCTCGCGGCCGTGTCGAGCGACCTCGTCGCCTCGCTCGTGATGAAGCCCGTGGGCGGCGCGGTGCACGCGCGCCGCGGCAGCGTGAACGGCAGGCTCGTGCTGTGGCTGTGCGTCGGCTCCGTCCCCTCCGGCTTCGCCGGGGTGTGGCTCATCGACCTGCTGGGCGACGGCAACGCGGTGCAGGAGCGGCTCAAGGTGGTGATGGGCGTCGCCCTGCTGCTCGCTGCGACCGGCATGGTCGCCAAGGCGGTGCTGACCCTGCGCAAGCGTGCCCGCGACGCCGCGGCGGGACTGCCGGAGCCCTCCGGGTCGACCGTCGAGCACATCACGGTGCGTCCGCTGCCCACGCTCCTGGTCGGCATGCTCGGCGGCCTGGCCGTGGGGATGACGTCCGTGGGGTCGGGGTCCCTGATCATCGTGCTCCTGCTGCTGCTCTACCCGACCTTGCGGGCCCAGCACCTCGTGGGCACGGACCTCGTGCAGGCCGTGCCTCTCGTGGCGGCGGCCTCCATCGGCCACCTCCTCTTCGGGGACTTCCAGCTCGACCTGACCGTCGGGCTGCTCGTCGGCGCCCTGCCCGGTGTCTATCTCGGCGCCCGCGTCTCGTCGTCCGCGCCGGGTGGTCTCGTGCGCCGCGCCCTCGTCGCCGTGCTGACGGCCAGTGCCCTCAAGCTCGTCGGTGTGCCGACCGTCGTGATCGGCGTGGTCCTCCTCGCGGCCGCCGTGCTCGGCCCGGTGCTGTGGGCGATCACCTACAACACCGCCGGCTTCCAGCGGCGGCTGCACAGGGTGGACGGCGCGGGGCCGGTGCGTCTGGTCGTGCGCGCGGCCACCGGCGTCAGGCACGGCGACCGTGAGAGCGAGTCGGGCGTGGGGGAGCCGGCAGGAAACCGATCCGGCTGAGCTTCGGCTGAGCTTCGGCTCAGAGTCACCGTCCCGTAGCGCTGCGTCCCCCTGCTGGTCGAAATTTCGACGACCTGGCCCGAACTGCTTGCGTCCCTCGCAGCAAGATCAGCAGACTGCCGAACTGGCGGGCCGGAGACGGCCCGTCTGCTGCACGGGGGCGACAGGTCGGCGGTACGGCGGAGCATCCGCAGGTCGGCGGTCGCGGCGAAGACACCAGTGACGGCCGGAGGAGCTCCCGTGCAGACACGAGTGGCGGACGCGTCCGTACTCACCTCTCTATCCCACAGCTCGGCGCGAATGCAGGCGGCGACGCCGGTGTTCATCGTCGGGCACCCTCGCAGCGGCACGAGCCTTCTCTACCGGACCCTGCAGCAGCACAGCGCATTCCGCCCGAAGGAGCTGAACCTGCAGGAGAGCCAGGTCTTCCTGCACCTGCGGACCGCCGCGTTCTTCGACTCCAACCCCCCGAAGCAGCTGCTGCGGTTCATGCTGAAGGACGAGGACCACTTCCAGGCGTTCCTCGACGAGACGCGGGGCCTTCGCCGCCTCTCGGTCGTCAGCTCTCCCGTCAGCTGGCTGAGGCGCGGGGACATGCCCCTCGCCGTGTGGCGGGCGCAGGGCCTGCACCGGGTGGTCCGCAGCTACTTCTGGCATGCCTGGGCAGCACGGGGCAGCCGCAGGCTGCTGGAGAAGTCTCCACGCAACGTGCCGCACGTCGACAAGCTGCGGCTCGTGAGTCCCGACGCGCGGATGCTCTACATGTGCCGGCACCCCGTGGACGTGCTCTCGTCCTACCGCAAGCGGGCTCTCAACGATGCCAGCGCACGGTGGGCGGACGTCCCGCTCTCCCGCTTCACGCGCATCTACGGCCAGGCCGTCCGGGGAGCGCTGGAGCAGGCGGAGAAGCACCCCGAGTCGTTCTTGCTGACCCGCTACGAGGACTTCACGCACGACCCGGTGGCCGAGTCCACCAGGATCTGCCGCTTCGTCGGGGAGGCGTACGAGGACGGCGCCCTCGACGCCAGCGTCACGCGGAGGCCGGCGAACTCGCAGGCCGTGCTCTACGGGCCGATCCAGACCGTCACGAAGCGCTGGCGCGACTACGTCGACCGGGACGACGCCCGGCGTCTCGAGAGCAGCCTCCGGGAGGAGATGGCGAGGCTCAGCTACCCCTCCTACGTCTGACGACGCCCGACGCGACCCGCTTCGCCCCGACTACGCTGCCCGGGTGAAGCGGGTCCCGGGAGCACGGATCGAGGCCGGAGGCCTTCCGCGCCTTCGATAGGCTGCTGTGGTGAGACCAGAGGGACGACTTCCGAACTTTCTCGTCATCGGAGCGATGAAGGCCGGAAGCACGAGCCTCTACAACTACCTCCGCGAGCACCCTCAGGTCTTCATGACCTCCTACAAGGAGCCGGAGTTCTTCGTCGCCGAGAAGAACTGGGACCGCGGCGTCCGCTGGTACGAGAGCCTGTTCTCCGACGCCGGGGAGGCCCTCGCGGTCGGCGAGGCGTCGACCTCCTACACGAAGTTCACCGAGTATCCGGGTGTTCCGCAGCGCATCGCCTCTGTGATCCCCGACGCCCGGCTGATCTATATCCTCCGCAACCCCGTCGACCGCATCCGGTCGATGTACGAGCACATGGTCATCACGGGCCGCGAAGGCCGCCCGATCGACGAGGCGGTGCTCGGAGACGACATCTACATCGGTCCGAGCCTGTACGCGGAGAACATCCGCCGCTATCTGGAGCTCTTCCCCCGCGAGCAGCTGCACGTCGCCCTGACGGACGACCTCGTGTCCGACGTGCAGGGAAGCCTTTCCGCCGTCACCCGGTTCCTGGGGCTGCCCGCCGTGGAGGGGTACTCACCCGCGGCACGGACGGACCTCAAGACGAGCGAACGCCGTCCCGACCGCCGCCTGAAGACGATGCTGCGCGACACCCCGGCTGCCTACCGTCTCCTCGAGAGCCTTCCGGCGCCCCTGCGGAAGGGTGTGCGCACCTTGGCCTCCCGGCCGCCGCTGGACGGCCGTCCCGAGCTGGGCGTCGAGGCCGAGAACCGCCTGCGGAACCGGCTGGCCCCCGACCTCGAGCAGCTGCAGTCCCTGCTCGGCCCGGGCTTCGACGCGTGGGGCCTGCTGCCCGCGAAGAGCTGAGTCTTTCTCCCGGCGCTCTTTCTAAAGACTGCCGGCCGTAGACGGTTCCACACCGCCCGCTCGCGGCCCTACGCTTGCGCCTCGTGGCTCAGGCGCCCCTACACGTCATGCACCTCCTCACGCATATCCGCCAGTCCGGGAACGGGTTCGTCAACTCGTCCGTCGACCTCGCCCTCGAGCAGGCCGACCTCGGCCTGAGGGTGACGATCGTCGGGCGAAGTGGGAGCTACTTGCCGCTGCTTCGCGACCGCGGCGTCGCGCACCGAGAGCTCCCGCTGGAGATCAGGCCCCGACGGGCGATCCCGGCCAGGGCCGCGAAGCTGCGCGCGATCGTCAGGGAGCTGGATCCCGACGTCGTTCACTCGCACGTGCCGTCCGAGATGGTCCTGGCTCGACCCGCACTGCTCGGCACGGGCAAGCCTCTGGTCGCGACCGCGCACAACCAGGTGGTCCGGTCGACCCGCCTCTTCCGGGCGGCCGACAGGATCATCGCCGTGAGCGATGCCGCCCGGGACGAGATCTCGTCGTTCGCCGGGCCCGGTCGCGTCGTCACCGTGAAGAACGCCATCGTCGGCAGCCATCTGCCGTCGGGCGAGCCCGTGGTCCTCGACCGACCGGCTGTGCTCTACGTGGGCGGGTTGAACTCCCGGAAGGGCCTCGACGTCCTGCTCAAGGCATTCGCGTCGGTGGTCGAGCAGGTGCCTTCCGCGACGCTGTACGTCGTGGGGGGAGGACCCGACCGGGCACAGCTTGAACAGCGTGCGGCGACTCTCGGGATTTCGGCACGTGTACGCTTCGCCGGCTTCCAGCTGAACCCACGGGCGTTCATGCAGGCCGCGGACGTACTCGTGCTGCCGTCGTTCCGCGAGCCGTTCGGAAGAGTGCTCGGCGAGGCGCGCGAGGCCGGATGCGCCGTGGTGGCGTCGAACGTCGGCGGGATACCCGAGGTGCTCGAGTACGGCCGCGCGGGCGTGCTCGTCGCTCCCGGCGACGTCGCCGCCTTCGGCCGCTCCGTCGTCCGGCTCCTGACGCGCGAGACCGAGCGGGAGGAGCTCGTCTCCGCCGCGCGGAGGAACCTCGACTGGCTGAAGGTGGAGCGGATGGCTCGGGAGACGGTCGCGGTGTACCAAGCAGCACTCGCGCAACGAACCCGCAGGCGTACTCCCGGCGTCCTGGTTCCCGCGCGTCCCGACGCTCCGGTGTCTCTCGAGGCTCCCCAGACGTAGACCGGACCCCGGAACCGTAGACCGGACCCCGGAACGTCACGGGACGAGAGGCGCCTGCCGCGTGCCGCGGCGGGCCCTCCTTCGTCAGCGGGACGGCGACAGGTGCCGCGGGGCAGGGACGGCGCCGGGCGTTGTGGGCACGTCAGGCCGTCGTCCCCACGACAGCCACGCGCTGATGGCGAGGCCGAGCGTGAGGCCGAGGAACACGGCGATGCGGTCCTTCTCGAAGATCGACTCCACCATTCCCTTGGCCAGGAGACCGGCGATGAGGGTGCCCGCAGCGGCGCCGAGCGCGGCGATCTGTGTGCTGGGGTGGTTGCGCCAGACGGATATCGTCTGCGCCAGCACGGCGAGGAGAGCCGAGAGCGCGAGGGCGACACCCACCACCCCCGTCCGCCGCAGCAGGTCGAGGGCGATGTTGTGGCTGATGTCGCCTTCGACGAGCATCTTGTGGCCCTCGGAGTAGCTGACGAAGGTTCCGCCCAGCCCCTCACCGACGAGGGGCTTCTCGAAGATCCGGGTCCGGACGACGTTCCACTGGTTGAACCGCGAGTCGATGGACCCTTGCCGTGAGGTCGCTGAGAAGTCCTTCGCGCTCGAGGTGAGGTTGACCTTCGGCGCGTTCGCGGAGACGACGGCGGGGAGGAACACGGCGGCGCAGACGATGGCGAGCGCTGCTGCCCCCGCGATGCTCACCTGCCGAGGGGTGAAGCCGAGCCTCCGGCGAGCGGTCGGAAGGCAGGCGATGACGAGGATGAGGAGCACGGTGACGTAGAGCCCCAGGCGTGCGGCCCGCTGCGCGGAGGCCAGGTGGCTGAGGATCAGCACGAGCCCGGGAATGATGAGAGCCGCTCGGCTGCCGAGGTGACGCGGTCGGGCAAGACCGAGCACCAGGGCGATCACCCCGAGCCCGGAGAACAGCGTCGCAGCGTCCGCCCCGAACCCGCCGAACCGGTAGAACGGAAGGTCGGGGATGCTGTTGTTCGACCACCTGAACCCGACGGAGTCGAGGACGAACAGGCCGGCGCTCACGACGGCAGCCGTCTGGATGAAGCGGGCGAAGAGGCGGGAGGACACGTACTCCGAGGCCGGCACCCCGGCGACCAGCAGCATCATGCCGCCGACGTTGATGATCATCGAGCCTTCGCCGAGCACCAGCTTGGGCTGGTGTCCGGCCAGGAGGCCGACGACCGCCGCGGCCGCCGTCCACGTGAAGAAGGCCGCCCAGAACGG
>JBKHWX010000284.1:0-8321 GCA_046566325.1 Actinomycetes bacterium
TCTGCCAGAGGCGCCGGCCCCGCCGAGTGTCAGACCCGGGTAGGCCCTCGCCGCACGAGAGTCTGACGGTTGCGCCGGCCGCGCCGAGTGTCAGACCCGGGTAGGCCCTCGCCGCACGAGGGTCTGACCGATGCAGGCTGGACCGGTACGAAACGGCTAGGTTGGCTCTCTTGACCAGTGACAGTGCCTGACCCCTGGACCTCCAGCACTGGCCTCGGCACCGCGTGTCGCGACAGGCTGGGAGGGTCCTCAGAGGTGCAGCATGGAGTCGAGACTCTCCAACGGGAGGACGGCATGCAGCTCGAGCTGACCGAGGAAGAGGCGGCGGTCCTTCAGGAGGTCGTCACCAACCACCTTCGGGAGATGTCCTCGGAGATCCGCCACACCGACAACCGGGAGTTCCGGGACTCCCTGCGTGAGCGCCGCGAGGTGCTGCGACGGCTCTCCGCGAGGCTGGAGCCGGTGCCCGCGGTCTGAGCTGGGCCGCAGGCGTTCACCCGCGACGGTCCGCGGCCTTCAGGTTGAGCTCCAGGTTGAGGAGCCGACGAGTGAGCCAGTCGTCCGCATCCGGTCCCGCGGCGGCAGCAGGTACGTAGGCGTCGACGTCCAGCCAGTCCAGCAGCCCCCGTCCGGCAAGGTCTGCGACGTTCTCGCGCACCAGCTCACGCAGCGGCCCGCGCTCCCGGCAGCTGGCCCGGATCCCGTCGTTCGCTCTCTGCGCGGGCCTCGCCGCCGGTCGACGCAGGCCGGCCCGACCCATCGCCTGGCGCGCCCGACCGCCGAGGCGCCTCCGCGCCCTGGTCAGCCTCGTCTGCGTCAGCGCGCCGCCGGACAGCGCCGTCGTGGGCAGCGAGAACAGCTCCGGGAACGCCGTCCTCTGGATCTCCCTGTACATCCGCTGCTCCAGCCGGTACTCCCACGGCAGGCTGAGCATGAAGTCGAGCCAGGGCCCGGTCAGGAAGGGCGTCCGGGTGGGGTAGTCCCTGAGCAGCCGGGTCCCGACGTAGCAGCGCTGCCGAAGGCCGAGCCCGAGC
Source organism: Actinomycetes bacterium (assembly GCA_046566325.1). Taxonomy (GTDB): domain Bacteria; phylum Actinomycetota; class Actinomycetes; order Actinomycetales; family BWSM-131; genus BWSM-131. The sequence goes on from JBKHWX010000284.1 coordinate 1,035, forward strand.
TGGTCGAGGTACGCCATCTGCTCCACCGGGCAGAACGGCGACGGCGGCAGGGACGCGTGCGGGTCGAAGTCCGGGCTGACGACGCGTCTCCACTCCGGGTGCAGGTTCACGACGAGGAACTGCTCACCGGCGGACTGCCACGTCCACTCCTGGACGTCCGTGCGCGTCCGCTTGCCGGCGAGGACGTCCCCGCAGAGCCCGTCCCAGAAGACGTTCTCCGAGCCGAGCCTTCGGTGCAGCAGGAAGCTGAGGTAACGCTGCCCGAAGGCGGACGGTAGCGGGACCTGCCTCGCGAGGACCGAGTCGACGAGGCCGTCCGTCGTCCACTCGACCGAGAAGGACTCGAGCCTCTCGTGGCGGACGCCGGCGCGCCTCGCGACCATCGCTGCGAGGTCGTAGTCCTGCTCACCGGGCAGCCCGAAGGTCGCGGCCACGACCTCCGAGCGGCCGAAGAGCCGCAGCAGGCCGCCGAGGATCGTCCGGGAGTCCAGGCCGCCGCTCAGGAAGACGACGTGCTGGCCCCCACCGCCTGCGGCCGCCGACTCCTCCACCGCCGCGCGAAGGGCCGCCACCCCTTCTCGAAGCAGCCCGGACGACGACACCTTGCGCGCCTGCCGGACCGGCTTCCTCGACCACGCGGACAGGAGCGACAGGGGATCCTCGACGTCGGCGCGGGGGACGAACCCGAAGGCGAGGAACTGCTGCAGCGTGGACCGGTCGAACTCGAAGGGGCGAGGTAACGAGCCGGTGGACGACGTGGTCTGACCTGCCATGCTCTCTCGCCTTCCGCCCGCAGCCGTTCCGCGGCGGGAACGTGGCGGCGGGAAACTAGCAGGGGTCGAACCCGGACGACGACCCGGTGGCGCCGGCCTCGGCCTCACGAGGGGAGCTCGGCCGCCTTCAGGTTGAGCTCCAGGTTCAGCAGGCGGACGACGACCGACTCGTCGGTCTGCTCGCACGGAACGGCGCCCGGGATGAATGCCTCCACGTCGAGCCAGTCGACGAGGCCACGAGCCGCGAGGTCGGTCAGGTTGTCGCGGACGAGCCCGCGGATCGGTCCGCTCTGGCGGGAGCTGCTGCGGATCGCGAAGTTCGCCCGGCTCTTGTCCTCGCTGCTGTACTCCACCGGCAGGCCGAGCCGGCTCGCCATCCCCCGAGCCTCGTCGTCCAGCTTGCGGACGATGCGGCTTACTGGCCCTTCCATGAGCGGGCGGCCGTGCAGCGCGGTCGTCGGCAAGGACGCCAGCCGCGGGAACGCCACCTTCTGGATCTCGCGGTACAGGTACTGCTCGTGCCGGTAGGCCTGCGGGACGGTGAACATGAAGTCGAGCCAGGGCCGGGTCAGGAAGGGCGTCCGGATCGGGAAGTCGCGGAGCAGGCGAGTGCTCGTGGCGCACCGCTGTCGGATGCCGAAGACGAGCTGGTCGCGGTACGGCATGAGGTCGACCGAGCAGAACGGCGTGTCGGGCACGAACGCTGTGGGGTCGAAGTCGGGACGCACGAGGGTCCGCCAGCGTGGGTGGAGGTGCACCTGCAGGAACTCGTCGCCGGCCTCGTCCCACGACGACGGGCTCGGCCGCGGGGAGAGGCGCTTGCCGCCGACCATGTCGCCGCACAGGCCGTCCCAGAAGAGGTTCCGCGGGCCGATCTGCTGATGCAGCACGTAGCTGAGGTACCGCTGACCGAAGACTGCGGGAGACGGCACCCGCCGCGCGCGAGCGGACTCGACGAGACCCTCCGTCGTCCAGTCGGCGGAGAACGTCTCGAGGATGACGTGCCGGACGCCGGCCCGGCGCGCGACCGCGCTGGCGAAGTCGTAGTCCCGCTCGCCGGGGAGGCCGAACGTGGCAGCGACGATCTCGGAGGTGTCGAAGAGCCCTAGCAGGCCCCCGAGGATCACGCGAGAGTCCAGTCCCCCGCTGAGGAACACCACCTGGTCGCCGCTGTCGTGGCCCGATGCGCATTCCTCGAGAGCCGACTGCAGAGCTCGCACGCCCTCCCGCACGAGCTCGGAGGCGCAGACGTCGTCCTCGGACCGGGGGGGGACGCGAGACCAGGACGACAGCAGCGACAGCGGGTCGGCCACGTCGAGCCGGGGGACGAACCCGAACGCCAGGAAGGGCTCCACCCACGCCGCGTCGGTCGCATGTCGCGAGCGGTCAGCGACGGGACGATCGGCGACTGGGCGCATCAGGTCCTTCTCTCGAAGCGGAGGGTCAGGAGCGAGGTCGAGCTCGTGGACGACGAGCCGAGCCCAGGACCGTATCATCCGTCTCGCCACCGGGCCTTGCTGCCCGAAATGACGCTTGTCGCCCGTTCGGGCGGCGGCCGCGGCGAGGAGCCGCTCTCTGGACGGCGGCTCTGCGCCTGACGCGAGGCGTGGGAGGATCGACTCTGGTCAGCAGCCGTCTGAGTAGGAGTGAACGATGCCCATCGCCACCCCCGAGGTCTACGCCGAGATGCTCGACCGCGCGAAGCAGAACGCCTTCGCCTACCCAGCGATCAACGTGACGAGCTCGCAGACGCTGAACGCGGCGATCCGAGGGTTCGCTGAGGCCGAGAGCGACGGGATCGTCCAGGTCTCCACGGGTGGCGCGGAGTACCTGTCCGGCCCGACCGTCAAGGACATGGTGCTGGGCGCCGAGGCGCTCGCCGAGTACGCGCACCACGTCGCGAAGGCGTACGACGTCAACATCGCCCTGCACACCGACCACTGCCCCAAGGACAAGCTCGAAGGGTACGTGCGGCCCCTGCTGGAGATCAGCCTGCAGCGGGTCAAGGAGGGTCGGGAGCCGCTGTTCCAGTCGCACATGTGGGACGGGTCCGCGGTGCCGCTCGACGAGAACCTGTCGATCGCCAAGGAGCTGCTCGCCAAGTGCGCGGACGCGCACATCATCCTCGAGATCGAGGTCGGTGTCGTCGGTGGCGAGGAGGACGGCGTCGCGAACGAGATCAACGACAAGCTCTACACCACGCCGGACGACGCCGTCGCCACCGTGAAGGCGCTCGGCAACGGCGAGAACGGTCGCTACCTGACGGCGCTGACCTTCGGGAACGTCCACGGCGTGTACAAGCCGGGCAACGTGAAGCTGCGGCCGGAGATCCTGCAGCAGGCGCAGGCCGCCGCGGCGAAGGAGCTGGGCCTGGACGAAGGCTCCAAGCCGTTCGACCTGGTCTTCCACGGCGGCTCCGGGTCGAGCCCGGAGGAGATCGGTGCGGCGGTCGACTACGGCGTCGTGAAGATGAACGTGGACACCGACACGCAGTACGCCTTCACGCGGCCCGTGGCGGACCACATGTTCAAGAGCTACGACGGCGTCCTGAAGGTCGACGGCGAGGTCGGCAACAAGAAGCAGTACGACCCGAGGACGTGGGGCAAGTCCGCCGAGGCGGGGATGGCCGCCCGCGTGGTCGAGGCCTGCCAGGACCTGCGGTCGGCCGGCCAGCGGATGCGCTGAACCTCGCCACCCCGTGCTCACCCGATGACGCGTTGCTCACCGAGTACACGGCCCAGCGGGGGGCTAGGCGTGCACTCAGTGAGCAACGATGCACCGGGTGAGCACGCGGGGTGTGAGCACGCGTGGTGTGAGGCTGGTCGAGCCGGCAGAGCGACGCGGTCAGGCGATCAGGTCCGGACCGCCACCCGCGCCGCCCGGCAGGCTGGCGTCGAAGCCGGGGTCCTCGTCGACGATGGTCACGAGCTGGCCGATGCTGGTGACGTCCATCAGGAACCGGACCACCTCCGGCGGCCGGATCAGCAGCAGACGCTGCTCGGAGCGCGACGCGAGCCGGGCGAGGAAGGCCACGCCGGTCGAGTCCATGAAGCTGACGTGGTGCGAGTCGACCTCGACGGGATGGCGCGCGTCCTCGGCCTCCGCGGCAGCCTCGAGCAGCTCGGGACCCAGCTCGGCGTCGATCTCTCCCGACAGGACGACCCTCGTCCTCGTCCCCCCGATCAGCACGTGCACGGAGCCAGGCTCGCCCTGGGGCGTCCGGGGCAGCACCCCGCCACCACCGTGTTCGCTGGTGTTAGCGTCACCCGTCATCGAACCTCCGACCCGCTCCGGCGCTGGCCCGATGCCCGCCGTCGTGGACTCGGGAGAACGCTAGACGATCGGAGCGGCGCGTGGTCAATCCGGCACCCGAACCGCCTACGTTGCCCGCCCCGCACGACGCTCGTGCCGCCGTCCTCGTGGTCGATCCGCGGACGAACGAGGTTGTGCACGCCAACGCGCAGTCGCTCGCCATGGCCGGCGGTCCCTCGCTGCCCCTCCCTCTCTCCGACTGGGCCGAGCGGGCCGGGCTCGTGGACGCGCCCGCCGGGCCGGTCGAGCAGGACGACTCCGTCGTCGTCCACCGGCGGGTGCGAGGCGACACCGAGCCCTGGTGCTGGACGACGCTCCTGCTGGACGACGTGCCCGCCGCCGGCGGCTCCGCTCTCGTCGTGCTCGTGCCCGAGAGGGCGCGAGGACCGCACCGCTTCCCCGACCGCCGTCGTCCCGCCGTGAGCGCGACCCAGTCCATGCACAGCCTGGCGGTGCTCGCGACCGGGCTCTCCTTCACCATCAGCGACCCGCACCTTCCCGACAACCCGCTGGTCTGGGTCAACCCCGCCTTCACCGACACAACCGGCTACTCGGAGCAGGAGGCCGTCGGGCGCAACTGCCGCTTCCTGCAGGGCCCGGAGAGCGACCCGGCAGCCGTGGCGAGGGTCGCTGCCGCGCTCGCGGCGCGCCGTCCCGTCACCGAGACGCTCCTCAACTACCGCAAGGACGGCAGCACCTTCTGGAACGAGGTCTCGATCTCGCCCGTGTTCGCGCCGGACGGCGAGCTGGTCAACTTCGTGGGCGTCCAGGCGGACGTCTCGGCGCGCGTGGAGGCGCAGACCCTGCAGCAGCAGGCGCTCGATGCCGAGCGGACGGCGCGAGCCCGCCTCTCGCTGCTCGCGGACGTCGCCGAGGCGGTCACCGAGCTCGACACCCCGACGATGCTGCGCAAGCTGGCGCGTGTGCTGGCCCGCGACCTCGTGGCCTGGTGCGCAGTCCTCACGGTCGACCAGGACCTCCGGCTCGTGGCCGTGGCGGGCATCGACGAGCCCGCCGGCGGCCAGCCCTTCCTGCTGCCCAGGCGCGGCCGACCGAGTGTCGGCGACGAGGTCGCGCGCCAGCTGGCCGGCGAGCTGCAGGCGGCCGTGGTGCTCGACCCCTCCGGCTCGCACGCCGCCGCCAGCGTGTCCCGCTGGGTCCTGAACCAGGTGTGCGGCGCGACGCCGGGCGTGTGCCGGTCCATCCCGATCCCCGGACGGCACGAGGTGCTGGGGCTGCTCGTCGTCGCGACCTACGAGCAGGAGCTGGACCCCGAGGACGACGCGCTGCTGACGGAGGCGGCGCGGCGCGTCGGTCTGTCGCTGGAGAACGCCCGGCTCTACGCGCGCGAGCACCTGATGGCCGAGACGCTGCAGCAGAGCATGCTGCCGGAGCAGGTCACGGTCCCCGGGCTCGACCTCTGGTCGTACTACGCCCCGAACGTCGACCACGCGCAGGTCGGCGGCGACTGGTACGACGTGATGCAGCCGGAGGGCGCGGTCGGCATCGTCATCGGGGACGTCGTCGGCCACGACATCGAGGCCGCCGCCGCGATGGGGCAGCTGCGGTCCGTCGTCCGGGCGTACGCGTACGAGCAGGAGGAGCCCGGGACCGTTCTCATGCGTGTCGACCAGCTGGTGCGCGGAATGCGGATCAGCCGCACGGCCAGCATGGTGTACGCCCGGCTGGAGGAGGACGGCGACGGTGCCTGGGAGATGTCGTGGTGCCGGGCGGGCCACCTTCCGCCGATCCTCGTGCGCGACGGCAAGGTGAGCGTGCTGATGGAAGCCGGCGGCACTCTCGTGGGTGTCGGTGACCGCCCCCGCACCACCTCGTCGGTGCTGCTGCGGCCGGGTGACTGCGTCCTCTTCTACACGGACGGGCTCATCGAGCGGCGGTCACGGCGGCTCATGGACGGGCTCAAGCGGCTCGAGCAGCTGTGCACGCGGCTGGTCCTCACCGACGCCGCCGGCATCGGCGAGCAGCTGCTCGCGAGCCTGGGCCAGGCGCCCGAGGACGACATGGCCATCGTCGTCCTGAGGGTGCCGACCGACGTGCCCGAGGCGGTCGTGGACGACGGGCCCCGGCAGCGCCGCTGGCAGCTGACGGGTGACCCGACGTCCATCGGCCGGGCCCGGCGGCTGACGTTGCAGACCTGTCGGCTGTGGCGCCTGACGGTGGGCGGCGAGGCCGAGCTCGTGGTCTCCGAGCTCGTGGCGAACGCCGTTCTGCACGGCTGGGGGACGATCGGGCTGCGGCTCGCGCACTCCGAGCGCGGGCTGCTCATCGAGGTGGAGGACGGCAACCCGCATCCGCCGCAGCCCGCACCGGCGGACCGGGAGGGTCCCGGCGGCTACGGCCTGCACGTCGTGGAGCGGCTCGCGGAGTGGGGCTGGCGGCGGTCGGGACCCGGCAAGGTGGTCTGGGCGCGGCTGCCAGCGTCGGCGTCGGCCGAAGGGTGAGGAGCAGGGCCCGCTCGCCCTACGCCCGCTCGCCCTCGCGCCCCTCGTCCGCGTCGTCGCACCGGTGGTCGTCGTCCATGCGGAACATGTCGAGCGCGCCGCACACCTCGAGCACGAACCGGCTCCGCTCGTCCGCGCCGCGCAGCACCGTCACGCCGCCACGCCGGTCCGTCGCCTCCGCGAGGGAGATCAGGAAGGCGGCCCCCGTCGAGTCGAGGAACGTCGTCCGGCAGAGGTCGAGCACGAGCAGCTGCCGGCGCAGGCCGCTCACCCGGGCCACGAGCTCGGGGAACTGGTCACGCTCTGCGAGGTCCAGGTCGCCGACCACGGTGATCGTCGTCGCGCTCGGCGACGTCGACAGCTCCATCATGGTCAGGCGGTACCTCCCTGCGTCACCGTAGACCGCTGTCAGACTGGCGGCATGTCGCGCGCCAACCTCCTGGGAGGTCTCGAACCGACGCTGCTGCCCGCCGACCACCCCGACGTGGATGCCGCGCAGCGCCTCGCCGTCGGAGAGCAGGCCGGCCAGCTCGCCGCCGCCAACCCCGCGTCGTCCCTCGCCTGGGCAGTGCTGTCGGAGGAGGCGTCGGCCCGCGGCGACGACGTCACGGCCTACGCCTTCGCCCGGACGGGCTACCACCGAGGTCTCGACGCGCTCCGGCGCGCCGGGTGGCGGGGGCAGGGGCCCGTGCCGTACTCGCACGAGGCCAACCGCGGTGTGCTCCGGGCGGTCCGGGCCC
>JBKHWX010000285.1:0-6638 GCA_046566325.1 Actinomycetes bacterium
TCGTCGACCTGCTCCAGCCCGTCGAACAGCGTGCGGACCCGCCTCGGGTCCAGGACACCGTCGTCGAGGGCGGCCAGCACCCGGGGCAGCCCCTGCACGACCTGGTGGGCGTGCCGGACCAGGCGGATCGCCTCGACGTACCCGATCCCGAGCGCGGTCTGCACCTCCGCGGCCACCAGGTCGTCGTGGTGGTCGTCGATCTGCCCCGCCACCGGGTCGACCGCCCCGGCCACCTCGACGGCCACCGCGTCCCGGGCCCGGTCGCCCAACGCCGCGACCGCCCGGAACTCCGCCGCCAGGGCGGCCGCCGACCCGGCCCGAGCGGCGCGCAGGGCCAGGACCACGTCGTCGGGCAGCTCCCCCGCCGGCTGGTCCCCACCCTCACCTCGCATTCGAACAGAGTAGCGAAAAGGAGTCGCGGGCGCCAGACGTTTCTGATCTTCAACTCAGAAGACGACGGCCCGCCACGACGTCGACCTACCGCGGTCGCTGCCCTGCTAGAAAGGCATCGGTGTTGGCGTAGTAGCCGGGGCCGGCGTCCCGGCGCACGCAGTGGCCCGCTCCAGGCAGCCGGACCACCTGGGCACCCAGCCTGCGCGCCTCCCCCTCCACGGCGTCGTCCACGAGCACGTCGCGGGTGCCGGTGACGACGAGGACCGGCACGCCCCGGGCGCGCAGCTGCGCCAGCAGGTCGGGCCACGGCGTGGTCGGGACGATGTCCCCGGTGACGAGCAGGGCGACGTCCGTCTGGTCCTTCGCCTCCGCCCACGGCTCCAGCTCCGACGCCGGCCATGGGGGCTCGGCCCGGCGCCGCTGCTCCACCCGCGAAGCCCGCGGGACACCCACCTGCTCCTCGTGCTCACGGACCCACTGCAGCCCCACCGCCGGCTCCCGGGAGCGTGGTGGCAGGGTCCACGGCGGGTCCTCGGCGACGACCGCCCAGACGAGGCCCGGAACGAGTGTCGCCGCTGCCACGGCGACCCCCGCCCCCATCGAGTGGCCCACCAGAGCGACGCCGCCGAGAGCGCGAACCAGCTCCGCGACGTCCTCGGCCATCACGTCGCCGGGCCGCGCCGCCAGCTCCTCGGGCCGCCACCGCGGCGAGGTGCCGTGCCCTCGGGCGTCGACGGTCACCACCTGCCAGCCCGCCGCCGTCCAGTGAGCGACGGCGTCCGCCCAGGACGCGGCCGAGTCGGTCATGCCGTGCAGCAGCACCAGCGTGCCAAGGGCCTCGCCGGCAGACGAGGCGGAGACGACGTTCAGAGGAGCGCGTGCAGCCGTGTTCATCGTGCAGGCGCGTTCATCGGCTCTCCGGCGCCCTGAGCACCCGCAGGTAACGCCGGGTGATGCCGTCCTGCGCCAGGCGGGCGATCGGGCTCCCCAGGTGGTAGAACCACGAGCTCGGACGCGAGAACGTCGTGACCGCGAAGGTGACCGCGTCGTCCTCGGCGAGCTCCACGACGAACGCCGCCTCCCCGATCTCTGGGTGGCCCGGCAGTGTCCCGTACGCGAACCCACGGCGACGGTCCCCGTCGAGGTCGTAGACGACCCGGCACGGGGCGGGGATCGTCAGCGGTGGACGGCCGGCTTCGAGCACCGCAACGGCCCCCTTCTGCGCGGTGGGCGCCGAGGCGGTCACACGCAGCCCGGCGTCCCGATGCACCTCCCAGCTCATCAGGTCCTCGGCCGCTTGGTCGAAGCGCGCACGGCCGGTGCCGACCCGCGCAGTCCACCTCACATGCCGGTAGCCCGCCGGTAGACGAGCCTCCGCGGTCGCGCCCACCTCCGGGTACGTGAGCTGCTGCGTCTCGAGCTCCTTCAGCCGCGCTTCGGACGGTCCCCCGCGCCTCATGACCCGGAGTATGACCGGTGGCACGATCTAGCAGATGAAGGAGACAAGCCTCACGGCGACCAGCATGGCGGCCCCGGTGCTGCTCCCGCTCGGCGACGACAGTCCCAGCGTCGCGGACGGCGCATTCGTCGCGCCCGGAGCCACGCTCGTCGGCGCGGTGAGGCTCGCCGCGGGGTCGAGCGTCTGGTTCGGGGCGGTCCTGAGGGCGGACGGCGACACGATCGACATCGGGGAGCGCAGCAACATCCAGGACGGCTGCGTCCTGCACACCGATCCGGGCTTCCCCATCAGCCTGGGGACCGGCGTCACCGTGGGTCACCGGGCCGTGCTGCACGGCTGCAGCGTCGAGGACGACGTCCTGGTCGGGATGGGCGTGGTCGTGCTCAACGGCGCGCGGGTCGGCAGCGAGTCGCTGCTCGCCGCGGGGACGGTGGTGCTCGAGGGCACGGAGGTGCCGCCGCGGTCGCTCGTGGCCGGCGTCCCAGGAAAGGTGCGACGGCAGCTGACCGACGACGAGGTCGAGCACGTCCGGAACAACGCTGCCGCCTACGTGACGCTGGCGGCCCGGTACCGGCGCTGACGCGATGAGAGCGGTGATCTGCGGTGCGGGCATCGCCGGCCTCGCGCTGGCCCAGCGGCTGGCCGACGACGGCTGCCGGGTGACGGTTGTCGAGCGGCACCAGGGACCCCGCGCCCAGGGCTACATGCTCGACTTCTGGGGCCTCGGCTACGACGCGGCCGAGCGGATGGGCGTGCTCCCTCGCCTCCTCGAGCTCAGGTACCCGGTGGACGCGGCCGAGTACGTCGACGCCTCCGGACGGCGCCGCGGCCGCATCGACTACAGCCGCTTCGTGGCACTCCTCCACGGACGACTGCTGAGCCTCATGCGCCCGGACCTCGAGCAGGCGCTTCGGGAGCAGGTCGAGGGCCGTGTCGACCTCCGCTTCGGGTACACGGTCACGGGCGTCGACCAGGTGGACGGCGGGGTGCGCGTCTCTCTGTCGGACGCCGCCGGCATGAACGGCGCGGTCCTGGACGCCGACCTGCTCGTCGGTGCCGACGGTGTCCACTCCACGGTCCGGCAGATGGTCTTCGGGGACGAGGCCCAGTTCATCCGGTACCTCGGCTTTCACACGGCCGCATACGTCTTCGAGGACCCCGATCTGCGCCGGGACATCGGCAACCGGTTCTCCCTGACCGACTCCGTCGACCGGATGATGGGGGTCTACGGGCTGCGCGACGGCCGCGTCGCCGCGTTCGCCGTCCACCGCGAGCCTGACCCTGCGCTACCCGCGGACCCTCGCTCCGTCCTCCGGGAGAGGTACGAGTCCCTCGGCTGGCTCGTCCCACGAGTGCTGGACGGCTGCCCGCCCGGGAGCGAGCTGTACTACGACCAGGTCGCCCAGGTCGAGGTGCCGCAGTGGCACCGTGGGCGGGTCGTCCTCCTCGGCGACGCCTGCCAGGCGGTCTCGCTGCTCGCGGGACAGGGCGCGTCCCTCGCGGTCGCCGCGGCCGTCGTCCTCGCCGAGCAGATCGCCTCGGCACCGTCCCTGGACGACGGCCTCGAGCGGTACGAACGGATCTGGGCGCCGCTCGTCGCGGAGCGTCAGGCGGCGGGGCGGCGAGGGACGGAGTGGTTCCTGCCGTCCTCCCGGAGCCGCCTGTGGATACGCCGCGCGGCCCTCAGGACGGCCGCGCTGCCTGGCTGGTCACGAGTCGTCGCCCACGGCTTGGTCGGCAAGTCGAACCTGAGGATCGAGGACGTCCTCGCCGCCGACCCCGACCTCGCCAACCTGGCCTCACGCGCTTGAGACCCTCTCCGCGACGCGCAGGATCGCCGCCAGGGACAGGTCGACGTCCTCCGCAGTGGTGCTGTAGTTCGACACCGAGATGCGCATGTAACGACGGCCGCGCCACGTCGTCCCGCCCATCCAGCACGTGCCGTCCGCCTGGACACCGGCGGTCACCGCGTCCGTCGTGGGGTCGTCCCCGAAGCTCACCAGCACCTGGTTGAGGACGACCTCGTTCGCGACCTCGAACCCCGCGGTGGTGAGGCCCTCGGCGAACCGGCGCGCGAGGGCGCAGCAGCGGTCGACGAGCTCGGCCACGCCGTCGCGCCCCAGCTCCTGAAGTGCCGCCCAGACCGCGAAGCCGCGAGCGCGCCGTGAGGACTCGGCGGTGAAGTCGGCGAGGGCTGGGACGACGCCCGAGCCGACGAGGTACGCCGCCGTGTAGGACATGGCGCCCGCATGGACGTCCGGCCGGGACACGATGGCGAAGGCGGAGTCGTACGGCACGTTGAGCCACTTGTGGGCGTCGCAGCCCCAGGAGTCCGCGAGCTCGACGCCGTCGACGAGAGAACGGGTCCGAGGACTCGCCGCCGCCCAGAGCCCGAATGCGCCGTCGACGTGCACCCATGCGTCGTGGCGTCGGGCGATCTGCGTCGCTGCTCGAAGGGAGTCGCACGCGCCCGTGTTGACGTTGCCGGCCTGCAGGCACACGACGGTCGGAGCCGGAGGCTGGCCGTCGAGCACCCGCTCGAGGTCGGCCAGGTCGAGTGCGCCGTTCGCGTCGGCCTCCACCTCCTCGACGACGTCCGAGCCGAACCCGAGCAGCCGCAGCGAGCGGTCGATGGTCGCGTGCCGCTCCTCGCCGGCGACCACCCGCAGAGCCGGAGACTCGCGCAGGCCCTCGCGCTCGACGTCCCAGCCGGCCTTCGTGAGCAGGTGGTGGCGCGCGGCGGCAAGGCCGACCGTGTTTGCCGCCTGGGCGCCGGTCACGAAGCCGACCGACGCGGTCTCGGGAACGCCGAGCAGCTGCTTGACCCACGTGCCGGCGGCTTCCTCCGCGGCGGCAGCGGCGGGAGACACCAGGGGGTTGAAGGCCACCTGGTCCCAGCCGGCGGCGAGCATGTCGGCGGCGGTGGCGGCCGGCAAGGCACCGCCGATGACGAAGCCGAAGAACCGTGGGCCCGCGGTTGCCACCAGCCCGGGCGCGGCGGCCGAGGCAAGCTGCTCGAGCACCTCACGCGCTGTGCTGCCGCTCTCGGGCAGAGGCACGGCGAACGCCGCTCGGGCAGCGTCGGGGTCTGCGGCGCGAACCGGACGCAGGCGAACTCCGTTCCGGTGGGAGGCCGCGTGGTAGGCCACCTTCCGGAACAGGTCGTACAGGTCCGCGCCGTCGTCCTCGTCGTGCGTCCCAGGCATGTCGCCAACGTATCGGGGACCACCGACAACGGTGCCTGCCTCACCCGAGGCCGAGAGGTGGGCCAGCCCGCTCGCGGTTCGTTGTCGGTGGTCCGATGCAGGCTGCCACCATGGAACGCGGCCGGCAGGTGCAGGAGGTACAGCGATGGCGTCGTCCCCTATCGAGGCTTCGGTCGAGGCGTCGTTCTGGTCGCACGAGGGTCCGTGGACGGAGGCGGACTACTTGTCTCTGCCCGACGAGTGGAGGCGAGTGGAGCTCCTCGACGGCGCGCTGCTCGTGAACCCGTCGCCCACGACACGTCACCAGCGTCTGTCGTCGCGGTTGTGGCTGGTGCTCGAGTCGAGACGCCCGGCGGGCATGGAGATCCTCGAGGCGGTGAATGTCCGCGTGGCTCCTGAACGGATCCTGATCCCCGACCTCGTGGCGGTCCGGGCGAGCGAGGAGGACCAAAAGGTTCTTGACGCGGCTGATGTCGCTCTCGCGGTCGAGATCGTCAGCCCCGGCAGCGTGGCGGCCGACCGTGCCATCAAGCCGCAGCTCTACGCGGCAGCGGGCATCCCCACCTACGTCCGGATCGAGCTATCCACGCGCGTGCCGGTTGCCGCGACGTTCCACCTCGAAGGCGGCCGGTACGTTCCGGCCCCCGAGGCGGCCGTCGGCTCCGTGCTCCGGCTGACCCGGCCCTTTGCCGCGGAGGTCGACCTGGCTGCCCTGCTGCACGTAGAGCGGGCGCAGGTCGAGGAATAGCCGGAAGCCCGGGCAGTGCTCCTCCTGGCCGGCTCCCGGTCGGCCGTGAGAGATGTCTCAGGCGCCCGGTCGGCGCCTCTTCCACCCGCACGCCGATAAATCCGTTGCCGGGGCTCGTACCGGCTCGGCTACTGTTGAACGCCGCTTCGACCAGGCGTTCGACAGCGAAAACCCCTGACCAGAGAAGGTTTGTGTGACGACCGCTGCCTCCGTCCAGTACCCCGAGAAGATCGACGGCGCCGTCCTGAAGGTCGCCGGCGTCGTCGTCCTCGGGGCCATCATGTCGATCCTCGACATCACGGTGGTGAACGTCGCGCTGCCGACGTTCCAGTCCGTCTTCGCCGACTCGGCGAGCCAGCCCATCGCCTACTCGACGGTGGCGTGGACCGTCACGGCGTACACGCTGGCGCTGGCCACGGTGATCCCGCTGACCGGCTGGGCCGCGGACCGCTTCGGCACCAAACGCCTCTACGTCCTGGCCATCGTGATGTTCACCGCCGGGTCCGCGCTGTGCGCCGCGGCCACGTCGATCGAGACGCTGATCGCCTACCGCGTGGTCCAGGGTCTGGGCGGCGGCATGCTCATGCCGCTGGGCATGACGATCATGACCAAGGCGGCCGGGCCGCAGCGGATGGGTCGGCTGATGGCGATCCTCGGCGTCCCGATGCTGCTGGGCCCGATCCTCGGGCCGATCCTCGGCGGCTGGCTGATCGAGCACGCGAGCTGGCACTGGATCTTCCTCATCAATGTGCCCATCGGTGTCGTCTCGGTGGTCTACGCCTGGGTCGCCCTGCCCGCGGACACCGCCCGGCCCTCGGAGTCGCTCGACGTC
>JBKHWX010000286.1:0-3427 GCA_046566325.1 Actinomycetes bacterium
CCACGACCTCGTCGAACTCACACGAGGCGGCGAGCTCCACGCGAGCCTTCGCTAGGCGCCGCTCCTGCTCGGCGCGGTCTTCGGTGCCGCGACCCACGAGCCGGCGCACGAGCTCGTCCCAGCTGGGCGGCGCAAGGAACACGAACCGTGCGTCCGGCATGGACGCCCGCACCTGCCGTGCCCCCTGCAGGTCGATCTCCAGCAGCGCGGGGCGTCCCGCCGCGAGCGCCTCCTCCACGGGACGGCGCGGGGTTCCGTAGCGGTAGCGGCCGTGGACGACGGCCCACTCCAGCAGCTCCCCGCCGGCGGCCATCACGTCGAAGGTGGCGTCGTCCAGAAAGTGGTAGTGCACGCCGTCCCGCTCCCCCGGACGGGCGGGTCGGGTCGTGACCGAGACGGACAGCCACACCTCCGGGTACCGCGCGCGGACGTCCGCCGCGACCGTGCCCTTGCCGACGGCGGTCGGGCCGGCCAGGACCGTCAGCCTCGCCTGCCCCGACGCGGCCGACCTGCCGCCGCGGCCGGCGTCGTCCTCCAGGCTCCGCTCCCCCACCTTGTGTCTCTGTCCTTCTCGCTCCCCTCCGGCAACCCGCTCAGGCCCCGAACCGCTGCACCAGGGCGTTGATCTGGTGCGCGCCCAGGCCCCGGACGCGACGGCTCGACGAGATGCCGATCTCCTCCATAATCTGCCGGGCCTTGACCTTGCCGACACCGGGCAGCGACTCGAGCAGGGCGCTGACCTTCATCTTGCCGATCGCCTCGTTGACCTGCCCCTCCTTGATCACCTCGGCCAGCGACCCCTGCGCGTACTTGAGCCGGTTCTTGACCTCCGCCCGCTCGCGACGGGCGAGCGCAGCCTTCTCGGTCGCCGCGGCTCGCTGCTCGGGGGTCAGGCGGGGTAGCGCCACGAAAGCTTCACCTCGGTCGTCGTCGGTACTTCAGTGCCGGGCGAGGCGCCCGAGCGTCAGCCCGTGAACGCCTGGAGGAAGCGGCGCCCCGAGCCGAGTGCCGAACCTAGCGAGTCGGCCCGACAGGCGGCAATGCGACCCCTGTGGCCGTGAGGTGACGCTGAGCCACGGTCGTGGAACGTAGCCGGCTCGAGACGGACGCGGGTTCAGGACTACAGGACGGTGAGGTGCTCTGTCCGTGCCCTGGGGACCGACGACAGGGACACGCGCCGGTCGAAGGTGACGAAGCGTCCCTCGTGCTGTGCCGCCAGGGCCAGCAGGTAGGCGTCCGTGACCTGCCGCGGCCCATGCAGTCGAGTGGCATCCACGACCAGTGGGTCGAGCAGGCTCAGGTCACTCGGCCAGAACTGATGCTGCGCGGTGTCGCACGCGGCGCGGAGCAGGTCCACGGCTTCGGACGGTGAGACTGGGCTCGGGTAGCGGGGCTGGCTGATGACTCGAACGAAGCCGTTCTGGGTGATGGGACACGACGCCCAGCCGTCGTCGATCTCCCGGTCGAGCCAGTCGTGCGCGCGTCGGTGGTCGACATGGTCGCTGTCTAGCAGCGCGAGGAGGACGTTGACGTCGAGAAGAGCCCTGCTCACTCCAGCTCGTCCTCGCGCAGATTGTCGATCAGCTCGTTCGACACGGCGGGTCCACGGTGGGGCAGGGCCTGAAGCCGTGGCGGGCACCGGTAGGTGCCGTTGCCTTGGCGCGCCCGGTCAAGGCCTCGCGGGCGAGCTCCGACAGGACGGATCCCGCCGACCGCCGCTCCTTGCGGGCCCTTTCCTTGACTGCCGCCAGAACGTCGTCGTCCACGTCAACTGTAGTGCGCACGCATCTGATGCTATCGCATCAAAGGCGGGAGACGTGATTGCTCCCATATCGCACAACCGCCCCCGGCGCGTCGTCGTCCCTGCGGCGCCCAGCGCCTCGTCGTCTCGCTACCGTGGTCCCCGTGACGTCCGAGCGCGGCGTGCGCGTACTGCCGACCCTGCCGGGGCTGCGGCATGGTGTCGCCTCGCTGATCGCCCTACCTGGCACCGGACGGCTGCAGCGGCTGAGCCGGCTGCTCGAGGCGCACCACCACCATCGCCCGACCGACCCGTACGAGTACGTGGCGGGTCTGGAGTCGTCCCTGGAGTCGATGCGCAACGGTTCCGCGGGCTCCGGATCGATGCCGTCCGGCTCGGCGGGGTGAGGGCGATGGTGCTGAACCGAGACCAGCGGACCGAACCCACGGGTGACCAGGGCGCGGACCTCTCCCCCGTCGTCCCGGTCGTCCCTGGGCTGCCCTCGGCCGAGACGCTTCGCGCGTACGAGGACATCCTCGAGGGCTCCGCTGACCGCATCCTGTCCACGCTCGAGCGACAGGCCGAGCAGCGGATGGACCTCGAGCGCCGGCTCGTGCAAGGCGCCGCGCGCACCGAACGGCTCGGCCAGCTGTTCGGGCTGGTCATCGTCCTGTTCGTCTTCGTCGTCTCGACGCGGCTGATCACCGGAGGGCACGAGGTCTCGGGGACCCTGCTCGCGATCGCCGACCTCGCCGTGCTGGTCGCCGTCTACGTGCAGCGGGACGGCGACAACCGCGACAGCTACTAGCGCCGGCTCGGGAGCGCGCTCGCCTGCATAGCGTGTAGTGCCGCCTCTCGGCCCAGGAGCAACGCACAAACTGCGGACAAACCGCCGCGAGGCGGAGGATCATCGACGGCTGACACGTCCTTTCCCTCACCCGGGGGGCGCCGGATGGGTACTCAGCAGGAGCGTCCTGGCGCGCCGAGCTGTCGGCGCGCACTGGCCTTGCTGGCCGTCGGCGTGGCGGCGCTCGCCCTCGGAGCCTGGCTCTACATCCCACACGCCTCGCCCGGCCTCGTGCTCGACCCCGGGTTGGCCCCTGACGGTGGGCGGTGGCCGCCCACCGGAGCACCGGCCCTGAGAGCGGCCCTGTGGTGGGACTACGCCCTTGTCGTCGGGTACGGCACCTGCCTCGGCCTTCTCACCGACCTGGGCCGCCGCCTGTTCTACGCGGAGCGGGCGCGGCGGATCGCCACCGCAGCTCTCGAGTGCACGTTGCTCGCAGTCGTGATGGACGTCGTCGAGAACACAGCCGCGCTCGCCGCCCTGAGCCAGCAGAGCCCACGGCTGCTGCCGTTCGTCGCCGCCGCGAGCGTGGTCAAGTGGTGTGCCCTCGTCGTCGCCGCGCCCGTCGCCCTCGCCAGCGCGCTCGTCGTGCTGCGCAGGGCGCAGCTGCACGCACGCCGCCGTTACGGCCCCGACATACCGCAGCAACGGATCGAGTGCGTGCCGCCGTCCCCGGTCGGGTCCGGTCCGGAGGACGGCCAGAGCCGCAGCGAGCGCTGGGCTCGCGGCTACCTGGTCCCCGACGTCGAGCCGTCCCCTGCCGCCGACGGGAACGGTGACGGAGGCGGCTGGCCCCGAGACGTGAAGGGCTTCTGCGTCTCCGGCGGAGGGGTGCGCTC
>JBKHWX010000287.1:0-11322 GCA_046566325.1 Actinomycetes bacterium
CGGCCGGACGCGATGTTCAGGCCCTCCTTGCCCTGCCCCGCGTACCGCCGCGGGTGCTTCACCTGACGGATTCCGATCAGCGTCAGGATCCCCGCCAGGGAAAGCCATGCGATCAGCTCGACCAGCCACTCCAAGGGGGCGAAGTGCCCGAGCAGGGGGAGCGCGAAGTACGGGTCGAACAGCTGCCCGTAGGCGGTCACCAGCGACAGGAACAGCAGGCCGAAGCTCACCATCACGAACCAGTGCGCCACCGCGACCAATGGCAACTTCGCCATGCGCGTATGCCCGAGGAACTCCCGGAACAGCGTGGCCGTCCGCGCACCAGGGTTGTCGGAACGGTCCTCCGGCTGCCCCAGCCGGAACGTACGCGTGAACCCCGCGACCGTTCTCGCGAACAGCGCCACCCCGACGGCCGTGGCGGCGAGGCAGATGACGATGGCGGCGACCTGCATCAGCTCGGGCTCCTGCTCGTGACGTAAGTGCCAAGCGGCACCCTAGGCTGCGGCGGCTCGGCTGACGCTATGCCCGTCGTGCTCCCCGCGGCCAGCAAGGGTGACCCTACCCACCCCGGTCGACCTGGGCGGCGGCCACCAGACGGGCGAGCCGCGCGATCTGCTCGGGGAACACGCGGCAGCATCCGCCGACCAGCCGCGCGCCGGCGTCGAGCCACTCGCCGACGAGGGCGTCGTCCCAGTGGCTGGTGCCACGCCACGTCCTGGACCTCGCGTCCCAGGTCTCGCCGCTGTTCGGGTAGGCGACGCCGGGTAGTCCGGTGCCCGCGACGAGCTCGGCAAGCGCCGGCGCGACGTCCTGCGGGTCGCAGCAGTTCACGCCCACGGCCAGCAGACCCGGGACGCCGTGCAGCGCCGCCGCGACGTCGGAGAGCCGGTCTCCCGCGCGGGTCCGAAGCTCGCCGTCCCGGCGGGCCACGGTCACCGACACCCACGACGGGACGGCGTGCTCCAGCTCCTCGCTCAGCCGGGTCAGCTCCACCGCGAGCGCCTCGACCTCCGCCAGCAGCGGGACCGTCTCGCACGCGAGCACGTCGGCCCACGGCGCAAGGGACTTCAGGCGTGGCCGGTGGAACAGCCGCAAGGAGGCGACGGTGTTCTTGCGGCTCCCGAGCCCGTACCGGCCGGTGTACTCCGAGCCGTCCGCCAGGCTCGCGCCGTAGGGCCCGACCGACCCCGCGACCCACCCCTGCGGGCACTCCGACCTGCGCGCCTCCGAGGCGGTCACCACGCTCCGCCACATCAGCCACTTCTCCAGGTCGCCGTCCTTCTCCGCCCGCTCGAGCGCCAGCCTGCTGACCTGGTAGCTGGCAGACGTCGCGATCTCCGCTCCCGCCGTGAAGAACGCACGGTGCGCCGCCCGCACGGCGGCGCGGCCCGGGTGCTCGAACAGCAGGCGCGCCGACCAGAGACGGCCCGACAGGTCCTCGCCCTGCGCCTCCAGCTGCGTCGCGAGGCCGCCGTCCAGGACGACGACCCGCTCGGCCAGCGCCTGCGCCAGCGGCCTGGTCATCGCCCGGCTCCCCTGCCCGCGTCGACCGGCCGGCTCGACGGCGCCGCGTAGCGGTGAGAGCGCTGGAACTCGAGCACGTCCGCAAGTCGCACCCGCCGGTGCCGGCCCGGCTGCTCGTACGGGATCTGCCCGTGCTCCAGCAACCGCACGACGGTCGGCCTGCTCACCCCGAGGACGTCGGCCGCCTCCTGCGTCGTCAGCGTCGCCTCGTGCGTGCACACCGTGACCGCGTGACCCTGCCGCAGTGCCTCGCTGATCTCGGCCACCGCTTCGTCGAGGGAGTCGCCGGGCTGCAGCGTGCGGCAGTACTCGGGTCGGCGTTGCATACCGGTCCTCCCCGCGGACCTCGTCCGACGACCTCCGGACCCCTAGCGCGCCATCGGCGGCCCGCGAGAGCGCGGTTCGGGTCCAGTGGTCGAGGCTCGGTCATCAGCGTTCCACAATTCGAACGAGTCGAAAGTACCGGCTAGAATCCTGCGCGGTCCATCCGCGTGACCGAGAGCATGTTCGCAAGCGGCGGCAGGGCACGCGCGGGGACGGCCGCTGAGCTCTGCACGCAGCGACCCCGGGAGGCGACGTGATCGCACTCCTTCTCGCGCACGCCGTCGCGGTCGTGCTGGCGCCGACCTTGGTCCATCGCCTGGGCCGTCGCGCCTTCCTCCTGCTCGCCGTCCCGCCCGCCGCGACCGCCGTCTGGGGCGCGTTGATGACCGGGCGGATCCGGGCAGGGGACGTCCCCACGGAGCACGTGACGTGGGTCCCGTCGCTCGGCATGCAGCTCACGTTCCGCGCCGACACGCTCTCCTGGCTGATGGTGCTGGTCGTCGGCGCGGTCGGCGCGCTCGTGCTCGGCTACTGCGCGCAGTACTTCGAGGACGACGAACCCGCGCTCGGGCGGTTCGCCGCGAGCCTCACAGCGTTCGCGGGCGCGATGCTCGGCCTGGTCACGAGCGACGACATGCTCGTGCTCTACGTCTTCTGGGAGCTCACGACCGTCCTGTCGTACCTCCTGATCGGGCACGACGCGGAAAAGCGGGCCAGTCGCGCGGCAGCGACGCAGGCCCTCGTCGTGACGACCGCCGGTGGCCTCGCGATGCTCGTCGGCATCGTCCTGCTCGGCCAGGCCGTCGGCAGCTACCAGCTCTCGGACGTGCTCGCGGCCGCCCCCCGAGGCCCTCTCGTCACGACCGCGGTCGTGCTGGTCCTCCTCGGAGCGGTGACGAAGTCCGCGCTCGTGCCGTTCCACTTCTGGCTCCCGGCGGCGATGGCCGCGCCGACCCCGGTAAGCGCGTACCTCCATGCGGCCGCGATGGTCAAGGCGGGCATCTACCTGGTGGCCCGGTTCGCGCCCGGGTTCGCGGACACCCCGCTCTGGAGACCGCTCGTGATCGGCCTCGGCGGCCTCACCATGCTCGTCGGGGCCTGGCGCGCCCTGCGGCAGTACGACCTGAAGCTGCTGCTCGCGTTCGGCACCGTCAGCCAGCTCGGGTTCCTCACCGTGCTCGTGGGCGCGGGCACCCGAAACGCCGCCCTCGCCGGGCTGACGATGCTCGTCGCGCACGCGCTGTTCAAGGGCTGCCTCTTCCTCGTCGTCGGCGCCATCGACCATGCGACCGGGACGCGCGACCTGCGCAAGCTCGCCGGACTGCGGGGCCGGATGCCCGTGCTGTTCGTCACCTCGGTGCTCGCTGCCGCGTCGATGGCGGGCCTGCCGCCACTTCTCGGGTTCGTCGGCAAGGAGGTCGCTTACACGGCGTTCCTCTCCGGCGACAGCACCGCCGAGACGCTGACCCTCGTCGTCCTCGTGGCCGGCTCGGCGATCACGTTCGCCTACAGCGCCCGCTTCGTCTGGGGCGCGTTCTCCTCGCCGGCAGGTGTCGAGCCCACTCCGGTGCACCGGCCGGGACTGCTTCTCGTCGGCCCACCGGCGCTGCTCGCCGCGGCCAGCCTGGTTGACGGGCCCCTGTCCGCCGCCGCCGAACCGCTGCTCGAGCCCTACCTGCAGAGCTGGCCGGCGAGGGGCACCGTCGCGCATCTCGGCCTGTGGCACGGCGTGGGGGCACCGCTGCTGCTCTCCGCGGTCACCGTGCTGCTCGGCGCGCTGCTGTTCGCGGGTCGTGCCCGCGTAGCGGCGGCGCAGCGAGAGCTGCCGGTGCCGGTCGACGCCGACGAGGTCTACCGGACGACGATGCGCGGCCTCGACCGCACCTCGCTGGAGGTGACCGGCGCGCTCCAGCGCGGCTCCCTGCCGCTGACCCTCGGTCTCATCCTCGCGATGTTCGTCGTGCTGCCCGGGGGTGCCCTGCTGTTCGCCGGTGACCTCTCCTGGCCCGGGAGGGTGCGCTGGTGGGACAACCCGGCGCAGCTGGCTATCGCCGTCCTCGTCACGGTCGCCGCCATCTGGACGGCGCGCTCCCGGCGCCGGCTGCGCGCCGCGATCCTCGTCGGCGTCACCGGCTACGGCACCGCCGTGCTCTTCCTGCTGCACGGCGCACCGGACCTCGCACTCACCCAGCTCCTCGTCGAGATCGTGTCGCTCATCGTCTTCGTGCTCGTGCTCCGCCGTCTGCCGGCGAAGTTCTGGGACACCCCACCGGGGGTCGGGCGCTGGGTGCGTGCGGGCATCGGCGCGGCGGTCGGCGTCGTCGTCGTCGGCGCGGCGCTCGTCGCCAGCGCGGCCCGGACCGCCCAGCCCGCCTCCGTGGGCTTCGCCGAGGGGGCCTACTCCTTCGGCGGCGGGAGGAACATCGTCAACGTCACCCTGGTCGACATCCGCGCATGGGACACCATGGGTGAGCTCTCCGTCGTCCTGGTGGCGGCGACCGGTGTGGCGAGCCTCGTCTTCCTCTCCGAGCGGTACGCGGTCCGCTCGATCGAGCAGACCCGCGAGGTCCTGCAGCAGCGCTCCCTGCACGCGACGGTCGGCGGCGCCGGTGGCCACGCGTGGCTCGCGAGCGCCGGGGGCAGCACCCAGGGCCGCAGTGTCCTGTTCGAGGTGGTCACGCGGCTGATCTTCCACACCGTGGTCCTCTTCTCCCTGTACCTGCTCTTCTCGGGCCACAACAACCCGGGAGGAGGGTTCGCCGCCGGTCTGGTCACCGGGCTCGCGCTCGTCATCCGCTACCTCGCAGGAGGCCGCGACGAGCTGCGCGCGGCCGCGCCTCTCCGGCCCGGCTGGCTGCTCGGCGCGGGCCTGTTCCTGTCCGCCGGCGTCGGGCTCGGCTCGGTGCTGGCCGGCGGGGACGTGCTCCAGAGCTGGATCATCGACCTCTCCCTGCCGCTGCTCGGGTCGGTCCACCTCGTCACGTCGGTGTTCTTCGACGTCGGCGTCTACCTCGTGGTCGTCGGGCTGATGCTCGACATCCTGCGCAGCCTGGGGGGCGAGATCGACCAGCAGATCGAGACCGAGAGGGAGGCGCGTTGACTCCGAACCTCGTGCTGTGCCTGCTCGCCGGGGTCCTGTTCGGGTGCGGCGTGTACCTGATCCTCGCCCGCAGCATCAGCCGCGCCCTGATCGGCGTCATCCTGCTCGGCAACGGCGGCAACCTGCTCTTCCTCGTCGCCAGCGGTCCCGCCGGGTGGGCGCCGATCGTCGGGCTCGCGCCGGAGTCCGAGATGGCCGACCCGCTGCCTCAGGCGATGGTGCTCACGGCCATCGTCATCACGCTGGGCATGACAGCCTTCGTGCTGGCCATGGCGCACCGGTCCTGGCAGCTGTCGCGCAGCGACATGGTCGAGGACGACGTCGAGGACGTCCGCATCACGCGCAAGGCCGAGCGGGACGACATGCGCGACAGCGACTTCGCCGTCGAGGGGCCCGGCGCCCACAGCGCGCTCGACGAGCTCGACCTGGGGGACGACACGCTCGACGCGGTGGCGGTCTCCAACCGGCGGGAGAGCTCGTGATCGGCGCATGAACCCGCTCAGCTTCTTCGGCCTGGAGTGGTCCGCGCTCGTGCCGCTGCCCGTCGTCCTGCCCCTGGTCGGTGCGGGGATCACCATCGCCGTCCAGCGGCGCACCGCCGTCCAGCGGGTCGTCACGACGGTCGTGCTCAGCGTCGTCCTGCTCGTGGACATCGCGCTCGTCTTCGGCGCCGACCGCCAGGGACCGTTGGTCGTCGAGGCCGGCGGCTGGCCGGTGCCGATGGGGATCGTGCTCGTCGTCGACCGGCTCTCGGCCCTCATGCTCGTCGTGGCAGGGATCATGACGCTCGGCGTCATGCTCTACTCGATCGGCCAGGGCCGGGCGGCCGGGGACACGGACGAGAGCGACGGCGAGGCACCCCTGCCGATCTTCCACCCCACGATGCTGGTGCTGTCCGCGGGCGTGTCGATGACGTTCATCTCCGGGGACCTGTTCAACGTCTACGTGGGCTTCGAGATCCTCCTGGCCGCGAGCTTCGTGCTGCTCACGCTGGGCGGGACGGCGGCACGCATCCAGTCGGGGATCACCTACGTGGTCGTCAGCCTGCTCTCGTCGGTCGTCTTCCTCACGGCGATCGCGCTCGTCTACGCCGCGACGGGCACGGTCAACATGGCGCAGCTCGCCGTCCGCCTGGACGCCCTGCCGGACGGGACCCGTCTCGTGCTGCAGCTGATGCTGCTGCTCGGGTTCGCGGTCAAGGCGGCGGTGTTCCCGATGTCGGGGTGGCTGCCGGACTCCTACCCGACCGCCCCCGCCCCCGTCACGGCAGTGTTCGCCGGGCTGCTCACCAAGGTCGGCGTCTACGCGATCATCCGGACGCAGACCCTGCTCTTCCCCGACGGCCGGCTCGAGAGCCTGCTGCTCTGGGCGGCCTTCGCCACGATGCTCGTCGGCATCCTGGGGGCCATCGCGCAGGACGACATCAAGCGGATGCTCTCGTTCACCCTCGTCAGCCACATCGGCTACATGATCTTCGGGATCGCCCTGGGCTCCGCTGCCGGCATGTCAGCCGCCGTGTTCTACGTCGCCCACCACATCACGATCCAGACGACCTTGTTCCTCGTGGCCGGACTGATCGAGCGGCGAGGGGGGACGACGTCGCTGTCCGAGCTGGGCGGGCTCGCCCGGCTGGCCCCCGTGCTCGCGCTGCTCTTCTTCGTGCCCGCGATGAACCTCGGCGGCGTCCCCCCGTTCTCCGGCTTCCTCGGCAAGGTCGCGCTGATCCAGGCCGGCGCGGACGACGGCAGCTGGCTCGCGTACGTCCTCATCGGCTGCTCGGTCGTGACCAGCCTGCTCACCCTCTACGCGATGGCGCGGGTGTGGGGCCGGGCGTTCTGGGGCACCCCGCCACAGTCCACCGCCGAGGAGGCCGGTCATTGGGCGTCCGGCCGGGGCGTCGAGCCCGAGCCCGCGGTGGCCGCCGTGGCGGGGGACACCGGCGTCTCCGTGGCGACGGGTGTGCTGCCCTTGGGCATGGTCGTGCCGACGGCGGCGCTGGTCGGCGTCACCCTGGCGATCACGGTGCTGGCGGGTCCGTTGTTCGGCGTGACCGACCGGGCCGCGGACGACCTGCTGGCCCGGGCGCCGTACGTCCAGGCCGTGTTCCCGGACGGCGTCCCGTGAGGACACGAGCACAGCGCCTCCAGCCCGTCCCGCTCCTCTGGCTGACGGCGGCCTGGGTGCTGCTCTGGGGCAACCTCTCGTGGGCGAACGTGCTGGCAGGCCTCGTGCTCGGGGCCGTCGTCCTGCTGGTCTTCCCGTTGCCGAAGCTTGCGGTCGGGGTCCAGGTTCGGCCGCTGGCTCTGCTGCGGCTCGTCGTCCGGTTTCTGTTCGACGTGGTCGTCGCGAGCGTCCACGTGGCGTGGCTCGCCGTCAGGCCGGCGGGAGCGCCCCGCAGCAGCGTCATCACGATCCCGCTCGTCACCCGCAACGAGCTCTTCCAGACGATCGTGGGTGAGATGGTGTCGCTCGTGCCCGGCTCGCTCGTGATCGACCTGGACGGCGACAGCGGGCTGCTGCACCTGCACTACCTCGAGGTGGAGACGCGGGAGGATCTCGAACGGGTGCGGGCGTCCGTGCTCGACCTGGAGCAGCGCGTGCTCGCGGCCCTCGCGGCCGATCGAACCGGACGCAGCCCGGCCGGAGACGACTCATGACCCTCGTGCTCGCCGCCGTCGCGGCGCTGCTGCTGGCGCTCGCCGCCGCCTTGCTGCTCGTTCGGATCGTGCGCGGCCCGACGGTCCTCGACAGGGTCGTCGCGCTCGACGTGCTCGTCGCCGTCGTCGTGTGCGCGCTGGGCGTGGAGGCCGCCGTCAACCGCCACTCCACGACCCTGCCGATCCTGATCGCCCTGTCGATGCTCGGCTTCGTCGGGTCGGTGAGCGTCGCGCGGTTCGTCGCCCGCGACACCGACGACAGCCCGGACGAGACGGGCGCTCCGACGACGCTCGGGGCGGACTCGTGAGCGGCTGGACGACGGTCCTGGACGCCGCCGGCATGGCCTGCCTCGTGCTCGGCGCGTTCCTGGCGTTCGCGGCCGCGCTGGGGATGCTGCGCTTCCCTGACCTGCTGACCCGCATGCACGCGGGGACCAAGCCCCAGGTGCTCGGCGTCCTGCTGACGCTGCTCGGGGTCGGCCTGCGGATCCGGTCCGGGCTCGACGTCGGGATGCTGCTGATCGTCGCCCTCTTCCAGCTGCTCACCATCCCCATCGGTGCCCATATGGTCGGGCGAGCCGCCTACCGCACGGGCGTCGTCAAGCGCAGCGACCTGGAGTTCGACGAGCTGAGCGAGGCGCGCGAGCGGGAGTCTCCCCGTTGATCATGCAATCCCGCCACCGCACCCCCGCGTGATCATGCAATCCCGCCACCCCACTCCCCGTGATCATGCACTTTCGCCACCCCACCCCCGCGTGATCACGGAATGCCGCCACCCCACTCCGCGTGATCATGGAATCAGGCCACTCTGCGAACTGCCCGCGGGTGGCGGAATTGCATGATCAACGCAGGGAGGCGCAAGGCATGCCGTAGAGCGGATCACGGAGGTGGGGTTGGGCCACCGCCTTCGCGCAGCCGGCGGCGATCGTCCGGCAGGCGGTCCGTGATCCCCTGCCAGTCGAGGTACTGCAGGAGCGGGACGGCGACCCGCCGCGTCGTCCCCCACGCCTCCCGCGCCTGGCTCAGGGTGAACGGCTGAGGAAGGTCCCGCAGTGGGACGTCGGCATCCGACACCGCCTCCGGCGTCAGGTAGACGCCGTCCCCGACCTCCAGCAGTGCCCCGACCCGAACCGCGGCAGCGAGCTCGCGTCGCCCCAGGCCGAGGTCGCGCAGCCGGCCGGCGTCGGGCGCGACGTACGGCGCGTCGGCCAGCTGCTGTCGGAGTCGCTCCACGCCATCGGCGACGGGCCCGGGAAGCCCCGCGAAGCCGTCACCTCCGCCCCCGTCGAGCACCACGCCGTCCTCCACGCGGAGCGGGGCGGTCACGAGCCGCACGACCAGCTCGCGCGTCGGTAGCCCGAGCCGCTGGCGTGCCACCTCGAGCGGCAGTCCGACCTCCAGCGGATGCAGCCGTCGATGCTCCTCGACCAGCTCGCGCAGCTTCCCGGCGAGTGCGTCGGCGTGGTCGCCGTCCAACAGCCAGTCGCCGTCCGACCGCACCTTGTCTCGAGCGAGAGCGTCGACGTCGACGTCCGGCACGCCCATCGCTACCAGCCGTGAGCGGCGCGCGACCCGCCGCCGGCGCAGCTCGGCCGCGGCGTCCGGTCTCGGCGAGAGCTGCGCGAGATCCGCCGCACGCATCCGCGCGGCACCCCGCCGGTCCAGGGCGGGCGGGTCGACGTCCAGGACGGTCAGGCCGGACAGCACCTGGCGACGTCCGGGGTCGCGCAGCAGGGCGACGTCCCCGATGCGCAGCGGCAGCGGCGCGCGCAGGCGAAGGCGGACGGCGGCCGGCCCCAGCGGCCGCAGCCGCGCGGCGACGTGGGCCGATCCGATGTGCAGGACGCACTCCGACGGCAGCTCGGCCCCCAGTGCCGAGAGCCGGACGTCGAGCACGGTGGTCTCGACGCAGGTGCCCGGTGTGATCAGGGCGTCGCCACGCGAGACCTCGTCCGTCGAGACGCCGCGCAGGTTGACCGCGACCCGTGCCACCCCTGCGATCTCGTGCACCGAGCGGCCTAGCGACTGGACCGCCCGCACCGCGACCTCGCGCCGTCCGGGCAGCTGGAACCGGTCAGCGACACGCAGCATGCCCGCGGGCAGGGTCCCGGTGACCACGGTGCCCGCGCCGCGCACGGTGAAGACCCGGTCGACCCACAGCCGGACCGGCGCGTCCGGCGAGGGCTGCGGCAGCGACCGGACGAGGCGCGCCAGCGCATCCCGCAGCCGGTCGAGGCCGTCGCCGGTGAGCGCGCTGACCGCGACCGCCTGCACCCCTTCCAGGCTCGTCCCCTTCAGATGTGCGCGCGCCTCGGCCTCGGCGAGCCCGGGTTCCGCCAGGTCGGACCGCGTGACGACGAGCAGGCCGTGCGAGACGCCGAGCGCGTCGAGAGCGTCCAGGTGCTCCTGCGACTGCGGCATCCAGCCACCGTCAGCGGCGACGACGAGCAGCACCGCCGGCACCGGCCCGACCCCGGCGAGCATCGTGGTGACGAACCGCTCGTGGCCGGGGACGTCGACGAACGCGACCTGCTCGCCGCCGACGTCCGTCCACGCGAAGCCGAGGTCGATCGTCAGGCCGCGGCGCTTCTCCTCGGCGTAGCGGTCAGGGTCGCTGCCCGTGAGCGCCTGCACCAGTGTGGACTTGCCGTGGTCGA
This sequence comes from Actinomycetes bacterium, assembly GCA_046566325.1. Taxonomy (GTDB): domain Bacteria; phylum Actinomycetota; class Actinomycetes; order Actinomycetales; family BWSM-131; genus BWSM-131. The sequence continues at coordinate 10,263 of JBKHWX010000287.1, forward strand.
CGTGGCCCGCGGTCGCGACGACGTGCATCAGTCGGCTCTCTCGGACGGCGCCCCGCAGGTCACCGCGAGGACGGCGGCCAGCAGCGCCGCGTCGTCGTCCGGCGGGACCGACCGCAGGTCGAGCAGGCAGCGACCTCGTTCGACGCGTCCGACGACCGCGGGCTGGCCGGTGCGGAGGGCCGACGCCACGTCCGCGGGCAGGCTGACGGCGGCGCTCGGCAGGTCGAGCTCGGGGGCGCCTCCTCCGCCGACGGCGGCGCTGCTGTCGACCGCGAGCACGTCGACGCGGTGCCCTGCCAGCTCGTCGGCGAGCCGTCGCGCACGGGCCTGCAGCTCTCGCTGCGGCGTCTGCAGCGCGGCCAGGACGGGAGCCTTCGGGGCGCGCAGCGTCGCCTCGAGCGCGGCGAGCGTCAGCTTGTCGACGCGCAGTGCCCGGGCGAGGGGGTGACGGCGGAGGCGCTCGACGACGTCAGCCCGGCCCAGCAGCAGGCCGGCCTGGGGACCCCCGAGCAGCTTGTCGCCGCTCGCCGTGACGAGGTCGGCTCCGGCGCGCAGGGCCGTGGCGGCGTCCGGCTCGTCCGGCAGGAGGGGGTGGGGCGAGAGCAGTCCGGAGCCGATGTCGACGACGAGCGGCACGCGCGGCTCGCGACCGTGGCAGAGCCCGCCGAGCTCCGCCACGTCGACGCTCGACGTGAAACCTCGGATGACGAAGTTCGAGGGGTGCACCTTGAGCACGAACCCGGTCTCAGGACGCAGCGCGTCGCTGTAGTCGCGCAGGGCGGTGCGATTCGTCGTCCCGACCTCGCGCAAGCGTGCGCCCGTCGAGACCAGCAGGTCCGGCAGACGGAACCCGTCGCCGATCTCGACCATCTCGCCACGCGAGACGACGATCTCGCGTCCGGCCGCCATCGCCGTGGCGGCGAGCACGAGCGCGGCGGCGCCGTTGTTGACGACGTGGACGGCCTCGGCGTCCGGCACTGCCTCGGCCAGAGCCGCCATCGCCGTCCGCCCGCGTCGTGCCCGGTGGCCGGTGGCGAGGTCGAGCTCGACGTCCGTCGTC
>JBKHWX010000288.1:0-1913 GCA_046566325.1 Actinomycetes bacterium
CATCATCCGGATCGCCTCCGAGCCGTACGTCCTGCCCGCATCGACCAACCCGACGAGGCCGTTCACCACCAACACCGTCGCTGAGCACCTGGACATGGTGATGGTGGCCCACCACCTGAACCCTCAGGTGCCCAACGACCTGGCCTTCGCCGAGAGCAGGGTCCGTGCCAGCACGATCGCCGCCGAGGACGTGCTGCAGGACCTCGGGGCGCTCTCGATCATGAGCTCCGACGCGCAGGCGATGGGCCGCATCGGCGAGGTCGTCCTGCGCACCTGGCAGACCGCGCACCGGATGAAGCTGCTCCGAGGGAGCCTTCCCGGGGACGTCCACAACGACAACAACCGGGCGCGGCGCTACGTCGCCAAGTACACGATCTGCCCGGCCGTCGCCCACGGTCTCGAGAACGAGATCGGGTCGATCGAGCCGGGCAAGATGGCCGACCTCGTGCTGTGGCAGCCCGCGCTGTTCGGCGTCCGCCCGACGATCGTGCTCAAGGGCGGCATGGCGGCGATGGCCGAGCTCGGGGATCCGAACGCCTCGGTCCCGACGCCTCACCCGGTGCTGCCGCGACTGGGCTTCAACGCCAAGAGCCCGGCGGCGTCGTCCACATCCGTGGCGTTCGTCTCCTCCGCCGCGGTCGAGGACGGGCTGGCGGAGCGGCTGCCCCTGGTGAAGCGTCCCATCGTCGCCATCTCTGATGTCCGCGGCCGCACGAAGGCGGACATGCCGGAGAACACCGCGATGCCGCGGATCGAGGTCGACCCTGACACCTACAGCGTCCGTGTCGACGGAGAGCTGATCGATCACGAGCCGGCCGAGACGCTCCCGATGGCCCAGCGCTACTTCCTGTTCTAGATGACGAGCATCGACCAGGACGGCGCGAGCGCGGGTCACGCTGGCGCCTCCCTGCTGCTGCTCGCGGACGGTCGCTTCCCCGCGGGCGGGTACGCCCACTCCGGTGGCCTGGAGCCGCTGGTCCGGTCGGGTGCGATCAAGGACGCCGAGACGCTCGAGCGCTTCCTCGACGGCCGCGCACACACGGTGGGACTGGTCAGCGCCGCGTTCGCCGCCGCCGCCTGCCGAGCGGTCTGGACCAACGCTGTCGCTCGTCTCACCGATCTCGACGAGGAGCTCGACGCGCGGATGCCCTCCCCGGCTGCGCGGGCGACGTCCCGTCAGCTCGGACGCCAGTTTCTGCGCGTCATGCAGGCGATCGCCTTCCGTCCGGTGCTGGCGCACCTCGGGAGCCGACCGCACCAGCCGCTGGCCCTCGGCGTGTCGTGTGCGGTTCTCGGGCGGTCTCCGCACGACGCCGCGCTGGCGTCCTTGCACGAGTCCGTCGCCGGGCCGGCCGCGGCCGCCGTCCGGCTGCTCAGCCTCGACCCCTTCGCCGTGCATACGTTGCTGGCATCGCTCACCCCGGCGCTCGACGACCTCGCTGATGAGGCGGACCTCGCAAGTGCCGGCGACGTCGACGACCTTCCCGCGGCTGCCGCGTCGATGCTGGACGTCGCTGCTGAGCGGCACGCGCACTCGAGCTCGAGGCTCTTCGCCTCATGACTCCCGCGCAGCTCGCTCCGGCGGCGGGGGAAGCCTTCGATCCTCCCTCCCCCGACGGCGGGTCAGGGCGGACCGCCATGCACGCCCACGCCTTGCTCACCGCCGAGACCCGTCGGACAGTCACGGGAAGCCGCACCTTCCTGACAGACCTGCGGTCGCACCCGCCGATCGTGCTGCGGCAGACGAGCACCGGGCGCATTCCTTGCGCGGATGGAACCGCCGACGCCCTCCGCGTGTGCATCGCCGCCGGGGCGGCCGGCCCTCTCGGCGGTGACCGCTTCCGCCTCGACGTGCGGGTCGGAGACGGGGGCTCGTTGCTGCTCACCGAGGTGTCCTCCACGATGCTGCTGCC
>JBKHWX010000289.1:0-5915 GCA_046566325.1 Actinomycetes bacterium
TCGTCGTCGCGGGCATGGTGCCGTTCATCCCCTACCTGACCGGCCAGGAGACGCCGCCGTACAAGCGCGCGACCAGCGTGCAGAAGTGCGTGCGCACCCTCGACATCGAGGAGGTCGGCAAGACCACACGGCACGGCACGTTCTTCCAGATGAACGGCAACTTCTCGTTCGGGGACTACTTCAAGGCCGGGGCCATCGAGTACGCCTGGGAGCTGGTGACCACCTCCCAGGCGGACGGCGGGTACGGGTTCGACCCCGACAGCATCTGGGTGACGGTCTACGAGGACGACCACGAGTCGCGCGAGCTCTGGAAGTCGATCGCCGGCATACCGGACGGCCGCATCCAGGGCCGGGGCATGGTGGACAACTTCTGGTCCACCGGAGTCGCCGGCCCGTGCGGTCCGTGCAGCGAGATCTACGTGGACCGCGGCCGCGAGCACGGGGCCGAGGGCGGGCCCATCGCGGACGAGGACCGCTACCTCGAGATCTGGAACCTCGTCTTCATGCAGTACGAGCGGGGGGACGGCCCCGGCAAGGAGGGCTTCCCGATCCTCGGTGAGCTGCCCAGCAAGAACATCGACACCGGGATGGGGCTCGAGCGCGTCGCCTACCTCCTCCAGGGCGTCGACAACATGTACGAGATCGACGAGGTGTTCCCGGTCATCGCCCGGGCCTCCGAGATGGCCGGCAAGCGGTACGGCGCGAACCACGAGGACGACGTCCGCCTGCGTGTCGTGGCCGACCACGTCCGCAGCTCGCTGATGCTGATCGGGGACGGCGTCGTCCCGTCGAACGACGCGCGTGGCTACGTGGTGCGGCGGCTGCTGCGCCGCGCCGTCCGGTCGATGCGGCTGCTCGGGGTCGACGAGCCCGCGCTGCCGGAGCTGCTGCCGGTCAGCAAGGACCGGATGAAGGCCTCGTACCCCGAGCTCGAGAAGGACTTCGGCCGCATCTCGCAGGTCGCGTACGCGGAGGAGGAGGCGTTCCGTCGGACGCTCGCGGCCGGGACGACGATCCTCGACGTGGCCGTGGGCAAGGCGAGGTCGAGCGGGTCGCGGACGCTGAGCGGCGAGCAGGCCTTCCAGCTGCACGACACGTACGGCTTCCCGATCGACCTGACCCTGGAGATGGCGGCAGAGCAGGGCGTGGCCGTGGACGCCGACGGCTTCCGGCGGCTGATGACGCAGCAGCGGGAGCGGGCGAAGGCCGACGCGCGGGCGAAGAAGACGGGCCGCGCGGACACGTCGGCGTACCGCAGCATCGCGGACGCGCTGGGTCGGCCGGTCGAGTTCACCGGCTACCGGGAGTTCGCCTCGGAGGGGTCGGTGGCGGGCCTGCTCGTGGACGGCGTCGCCGCGCCCGTCGCGCGCGCCGGCGACGAGGTCGAGCTCGTCCTCGACCGGACCCCCTTCTACGCCGAGGGCGGCGGGCAGCTGGCGGACGCCGGCCAGATCCGTGTGCGCAGCGACGGCACCGAGGCGCTCGTGGAGGTCGACGACGTGCAGTCGCCGATCGGGGGCCTGATCGTGCACCGGGCGCGGGTGCTGAGCGGGGAGGTCAGCGTCGGGGCGGGCGCCGAGTCGGTGGTGGACACCGAGCGGCGCAAGGCCATCAGCCGCGCCCACACGGCGACGCACATGGTGCACAAGGCGATCCGCGAGGCGCTGGGGGAGACGGCGACCCAAGCCGGGTCGGAGAACGCGCCGGGGCGCTTCCGGTTCGACTTCAGCGCCAACGCGGCCGTGCCGCCGTCCGTGCTCGGGGACGTCGAGCACCGCGTGAACGCTCTGCTGGCCGAGGACCTCGAGGTCCACGCGCAGGTGATGAGCCAGCAGCAGGCGATCGACATGGGCGCGATGGCGCTGTTCGGGGAGAAGTACGGCGACGAGGTACGGGTCATCTCGGTCGGGGAGTGGGCGCGCGAGCTGTGCGGCGGGACGCACGCCCAGCGGTCGGGTCAGCTCGGCGTCGTCAAGCTGCTGGGGGAGTCCTCGATCGGCTCGGGCGTCCGGCGGATCGAGGCGCTCGTCGGCACCGACGCGTACGACTTCCTGGCCCGCGAGCACGCCCTCGTCGGCCAGCTGACGACGATGCTCAAGGTGCGCCCGGAGGAGCTGCCGGACCGGGTGTCGTCCCTGGTCGCCCAGCTCAAGGAGGCCGACAAGGAGATCGCCCGGGCGCGGACCGAGCGGGTGCTGGTGGCGGCCGGTCAGCTGGCCGCCGGTGCCGCAGACGTCTACGGGATCACGTTCGTGGGGCACGACGCCGGGGAGGTCGCCGCCGCGGACGACCTGCGGGCGCTCGCCCTGGACGTCCGGGGGCGGCTCGGCGGTGAGCGCCCCGCGGTCGTCGCCGTGGCCGGCGTCGCGAAGGGCCGACCGATGGTCGTCGTGGCGACGAACGAGCCGGCGCGGCACCGTGGGGTCAAGGCGGGGGAGCTGGTGAAGCTCGCCGCCGGCGTCCTCGGCGGTGGCGGCGGCGGCAAGGACGACGTCGCCCAGGGCGGCGGGACGGACGCCGGCCAGGTCGGCGAGGCCCTCCGCCAGGTCGAGCACGCCGTCGGCCGCAAGGCGACGGGAGGATGACCGTGGCGCTCGGGCACCTGCGGGTTGCGCACCCCCTCCCGGCGTGATCATGCAGCCGCGCCACCCCGAAGGGACCGGGACTCCGTGAACAACGCGGAGGAGGGGTTCCGGCGCGGGGTGCGGCTCGCGGTCGACGTCGGGTCGGTCCGCGTCGGGCTGGCGGCGTGCGACCCCGACGGCCTCGTCGCCTCGCCGGTGCGGACTCTCGCCCGCGACAGCAGGAGGGGCTCGGACCTCGCCGAGATCGCCGCAGAGGTGGTCGAGCGGAACGCGGTGGAGGTCGTCGTGGGGCTGCCGAAGTCGCTCGACGGTCAGGAGAGGGCAGCGGCGGCCGCCGCGCGCGGCTACGCTGTGCGGCTTGCACGGCGGGTGGCACCGGTCCGGGTGCGGCTCGTCGACGAGCGGCTGAGCACGGTCGGCGCCCACCGGGCGCTGCACGACGCTGGAGTCGGGGGCCGCAAGCACCGGAAGATGGTCGACCAGATGGCCGCCGTCCTGGTGCTGCAGACCGCCCTGGAGGCCGAGAAGGCGACCGGGCGGGCGCCGGGATCGCTCGTCGAGACCGGCTCGCCGCCGGACGGCCCGGCTGCGGAGGGAGGACAGGAGGCCTCCTCCGGATGAGGGAGCTCTCGCTGTCCGAGCTGCCGGGGAGGCGGGACAGCCCCGAGGACGACGGGCGACAGCGACGCCGTCGACGTCGCCGCACCGCTGTCGTGCTGCTTCTCTGCCTCGTGCTCGTGGCCGGTGCGGCCTACGCCGGAATCCGCTTCGTGCGTCCGCTCGTGGAGAGCTGGAACGCCCCCAACGACTACACCGGCCCGGGCAGCGGGACGGTCCGCGTGCAGATCCACCAGGGCGACAGCGGCCGGGCGATCGGGCGCGAGCTCGAGCAGGCGGACGTCGTCCTCACGACCGAGGCCTTCGTCGACGCGGCGAAGAAGGAGCCGAGAGCCGCCAAGCTGCAACCCGGCACGTACGAGCTGAAGAAGCAGATGAAGGCCTCCGACGCGCTGGCCCTGCTGCTCGACCCGGCGTCACGGGTCTCCCTGCGCGTGCAGCTGCGGGAGGGGCTGCGCGTGGGCGAGGTCTACGAGGTCATCTCGGAGAACACGGGTTTCACGAGACAGCAGCTGGAGCAGGCGGTTCACGACCCCGCGGTGGGCCTGCCGCCGGAAGCAGGCGGGAACCCGGAGGGTTACCTCTTCCCGGCCACCTACGAGTACGACCCGGACGTCACCCCCGTGAAGGTGCTCGCCGCCATGGTGGACCGGTTCGAGCAGGCCATGACGGCGCTCGGCGTCCCCCCCGAACAGCGCCGGGAGGTGCTGATCAAGGCCAGCCTGGTCGAGGCCGAGGGCAGGAGCCCCGGGGACATGGCGAAGATCGCGCGCGTGATCGAGAACCGGCTGGCCGCGGGGATGAACCTGCAGCTCGACACGACGGTCAACTACGTGACGGGCAAGCGGGCCGTCACGACGACTGCGCAGGAGCGGGCGATCAACTCCCCGTACAACACCTACCTGCACCCCGGGCTGCCGCCCGGGCCGATCGACTCACCGGGCGAGACGGCCATCTCCGCCGCCCTGCACCCCGAGCCCGGCCCGTGGCTCTACTTCGTCACCGTCAACCCCGACACGGGCGAGACGCGCTTCGCCACTACCGAGCAGGAGCATGCTGCCAACGTCCAGCTGTTCCGCAAGTGGCTGCAGGAGAACCGGTGACCGACACGACTGCCGACCAGCCCGATGCGCCGTCCTCGGCCACGCACCGAGCCGCCGTCCTCGGCCACCCGGTCGCGCACTCGCTGTCTCCGGCGCTCCACCGCGCGGCGTACGACGCCCTCGGGCTCGACGGCTGGTCGTACGAGGCGTTCGACGTGGCCGAGGACCAGCTGGGTGAGTTCCTCGACGGCCTCGACGACTCGTGGGTGGGCCTGTCGCTGACGATGCCGCTGAAGCGGCGCGTCATCCCGTTGCTGGACGAGCTGACGCCGCTCGCGCAGGCGCTCGGGGTCGTCAACACCGTGACCTTCCACGACGGACGACGCGTGGGCGACAACACGGACGTCTACGGCATCCGGACGGCGCTCGAGGAGGCGGGCTGCGACCGCGCCGGCTGGGGCTGCGTGCTCGGCGGCGGCGCGACTGCGGTTTCCGCCGTCGCAGCGCTGGCGGAGCTGGGGTGTCGGACGCCGACGCTGTACGTGCGGTCGAGGGGACGCTCGCGCAAGCTCCGCGAGGCCGCGGCGCGGCTCGACGTGCAGGCCACCGTGTCGGGCTGGGAGGACGCCTGGGAGGCCCTGTCGGCGGACGTCGTCGTGTCCACCGTCCCGACGGGTGCGGCCGACCCGCTGGCCGAGGAGCTCGAGAACGGCACGGCGCCGACGTCCGGCCCCCTGCTGCTGGACGTCGTGTACGACCCGTGGCCGACTAGGCTGGCGCAGGCGTGGACGGCGCGTGGTGGCGAGGTCGTGGACGGTGCGGAGATGCTGCTGCACCAGGCGGTGGCGCAGGTGCGGCTGATGACCGGGCAGGAGCCGCCGGAGGACGCCATGCGTGCGGCGCTGGAGACGGCGCGGACAGCCGCCCCGCCCCCACCTCCGGACCCCGCGCGCGCTGTCGAGGCGCCTGGATAGCGAGGGTGGGGGTCCACAGGTCGGTGCGCGGCCCCCTCGCTGATCGACCTCACCGTCGCCGTCGTCACCCGGTGGGTACGCAGCGCCTCCTCGTCCCTTGCTCCGCGGCCCGCCGGGGAGGCTGTCAGGAGGCGCTCAACTGTCGGCCCCGCCTGCCGATGGGATGAGGTACGCCGTCCCGCCGTCCTCAGAGAAAGGCGAACCCGTGGAGCTGTCGCTACCTCCTGCCACAGAGCGGTCCGGCACCGGCTCCGGGACCCGAGGGGCGGCGGCGTGAGCACCGGGGTCAAGCAACACGGGGTCAAACAGCTGAGCGACATCCTGCTCGAGGACGGCCTCGTCACCGAGGCGCAGCTCACGGCCGCGTTCGACGAGCACCAGCGCGTCGGCAGGCCCCTGGGCCGCGTGCTCGTCGAGCTCGGCATCCTCACCGAGGCCCAGCTGGTCGCCTCGCTGGCCCAGCAGGTGGGCCTGGAGTTCGTCGACCTGACCGAGACGCCGGTGGACGGCTCCGCGGTCGCGCGCGTGTCGCCGTCCGTCTGCCGGCGTCATACCGTGCTGCCGATCCGCTACGACGAGGACCGCCTCGTCGTCGCGATGGCCGACCCCGGCAACGTCTTCGCCCTCGACGACATCCGCTCGTTCACGGGCATGGAGGTGCGACCGGTCGTCGCCACCCGGGACGACCTGCTGGC
>JBKHWX010000290.1:0-7700 GCA_046566325.1 Actinomycetes bacterium
TCTGAAGGGCGTGGAGTTCATCGCCATCAACACCGACGCGCAGGCGCTGCTGATGAGCGACGCCGACGTCAAGCTGGACGTCGGCCGCGAGCTCACCCGCGGCCTCGGCGCCGGCGCCGACCCCGAGGTCGGCAAGAAGGCGGCGGAGGACCACGCCGAGGAGATCGAGGAGGTGATCAAGGGCGCCGACATGGTCTTCGTCACCGCCGGAGAGGGCGGTGGCACGGGCACGGGCGGCGCCCCGGTCGTCGCGCGGATCGCGCGGCAGCTCGGCGCCCTCACGATCGGCGTCGTCACCCGGCCGTTCACCTTCGAGGGACGCCGGCGCGCGAACAGCGCGGAGACCGGGATCGCCGAGCTCCGCGAGGAGGTCGATACCCTCATCGTCATCCCCAACGACCGCCTGCTCTCGATCAGCGACCGCCAGGTCAGCGTGCTCGACGCCTTCAAGTCGGCGGACCAGGTCCTGCTGTCCGGCGTCCAGGGCATCACCGACCTCATCACCACGCCGGGCCTGATCAACCTCGACTTCGCCGACGTCAAGTCCGTCATGTCGAACGCCGGCAGCGCGCTGATGGGGATCGGGTCGTCCCGTGGGGAGGACCGGGCGGTCCAGGCGGCCGAGCACGCCATCTCCTCACCGCTGCTCGAGGCCAGCATCGACGGCGCCCACGGCGTGCTGCTCTCGGTCCAGGGCGGCAGCGACCTCGGCCTGTTCGAGATCAACGAGGCGGCGCGGCTGGTGCAGGAGGCAGCCCACCCGGAGGCCAACATCATCTTCGGTGCGGTGATCGACGACGCCCTCGGCGACGAGGTCCGCGTCACCGTCATCGCGGCGGGGTTCGACGGAGGGCACCCGCAGCGGCGCCGCGACGAACGTGCCCTGGGGCAGGTGTCCGGCCGGCAGGGCAGCCAGCAGCAGGCTCCGTTCCAGCAGGGTCAGCAGCAGAGCGCGCCTCAGCCGAGCCGAGCCGCCCACTCCGCGGGCTCCTCACCGGCCACGCTGCCGGCCTCTGCGCCCGCCACGAGCGCGCCCTCGCCGTCGCTCTCGTCCCCGAACGGGCAGCCGGCGCCCGTTCCGACCCAGGCCCCGGCACCATCTCAGGCGCCGGCTCCCGCCCCGGTCGCCGAGCACCGCGACCCCGAGCCGGCGCGCATCGAGTTCGAGCGGGTTCCGGCGGCTCCGCCGGCGGCCCAGCCCCCGATCCAGCAGCCGGCCACGCAGCCCCTCCCGCGGATCCTGGACCCCGAGCCGCAGCGTGCCCGCTCCAGCCGCCCGGTGGCGTTCTCCGAGGACGACGACCTCGACGTCCCGGACTTCCTCAAGTAGAGTCGGCCGGAGTCGGAGCGCGCCGTGCTGTGGTGGAGCGAGCGCGCCGGCCCTCGCCACGCCGTCCGCGCCCTGACGAGTCGAGCGGGCGGCGTCAGCGAGGGCCGGTGGGCCGGTCTCAACCTCGGCGGGCACGTGGGGGACGACGTACGCGCCGTCTCTCGCAACCGGGCTCTGCTCGCCCAGCACCTGAGGCTGCCGCCGGAGCGGGTCCTCTACATGAGCCAGGTGCACGGCACGGGTGTCGTCGTGGTCGACGGGCCGTGGGCGTCGGACCCCCCGGACGCGGACGCCCTCGTGACCCGGACGCCCGGTCTCGCGCTCGCCGTCCTCGTCGCGGACTGCGTTCCCGTCCTCCTGCACGCTCCCGAGGAGGGCATCGTCGCGGTCGCGCACGCGGGGCGGCGTGGCATGGTGGACGGCGTGGTGCCGGCGACCCTGGACGCTCTGCGGGAGCTGGGCGCGACCACGCTGCTCGCCACGGTCGGCCCGTCGATCTGTGCCCGGTGCTACGAGGTCCCCCAGCAGATGCGGGCAGAGGTCGCGCACGTGTCGCCGGTCGCGCCGTCCGTGACGTGGCGGGGCCGACCGGCCCTCGACGTCGCGGCCGGCGTGCTGGACCAGCTGGCACCCGCCTGCTCGTCCGTCCAGCAGCTGCCCGGCTGCACCTTCGAGCTGCCCGAGCTCTACTCCTACCGTCGGGACGGCGTCACCGGGCGTTTCGCGGGCCTCGCCTGGCTGGAGGAAGCATGAGTCGTGCACCCGGCGAGCGGCGGGAGGAGCTGGCGGCGGGGCTTGCTGCGGTCCGGCAGCGGGTGGAGACGGCGTGCGAGAAGGCCAACCGGGACCCGTCGGAGCTCACCGTCGTCGTGGTGACGAAGACGTTCCCGGCGAGCGACGTCGTCCTGCTCGCGGACCTGGGCGTCCGCGACGTCGGTGAGAGCCGCGACCAGGAGGCGAAGCCCAAGGTCGCCGAGTGCGTGGCCGCGGCCGGACCGGCGGCGTCCCTGCGCTGGCACTTCGTCGGCCGCCTCCAGACCAACAAGGCCGCCTCCGTCGCCTCGTACGCCGCCGTCGTCCACTCGGTGGACCGCCCGAAGCTCGTCCCGGCGCTGTCCAAGGGTGCGGTCGCCTCCGAGCGCACCGTCCAGTGCCTGCTCCAGGTCAGCCTGGACGCCGACCCCTCCCGAGGAGGCGCGCTGCCCGCCGACGTCGCTGCTCTCGGGGACACGGTGGCGAGCGCCGACGGGCTGGAGCTGCGCGGCGTGATGGCCGTCGCTCCGATGCACCAGGAGCCCTCCGCCGCCTTCGCCCGTCTCCTCGAGGTCTCGCACCGCCTGCGGGAGCAGCATGCGCAGGCCGACTGGGTGTCGGCGGGCATGAGCGGCGACCTGGAGCAGACCGTGCTCGTCGGCGCGACACACCTGCGTGTCGGGAGCGCGGTCCTCGGATCGAGGCCGCGGCTCGGCTAGCGTCGTCCCCGACCTGAGCGGCAGACACGGCAACACCGGCGTCGACGCGACGAGTGACGGGGAACGCGACCTCCGGAGGCAAGGAGCGGTAATGGCTGGCGCGCTGCGCAAGACGATGGTCTACCTCGGCCTCGCCGAGGAGGACGACCGCTACGACACGGAGGACGTCTACGAGCCCGAGCAGCCACGGAGCGCAGCGCCGGCTCCCACCCGTGAGGGAGAGGACGTGGAGGACCGCAAGGCCCAGGTGACCCCGATCAAGCGCGACCGCCACGTGGCCCGGGTCGTGCCCGAGCCGATCGCGGGCGAGCTCAGCCGGATCACCACGATCCACCCGCGCACCTACAACGACGCGAAGGCGATCGGTGAGAGCTTCCGCGAGGGTGTGCCGGTGATCATGAACCTCAGCGACATGAGCGACCCGGACGCCAAGCGCCTCGTCGACTTCTCCGCCGGCCTGATCTTCGGTCTCCGCGGGTCCATCGAGCGCGTGACCAACAAGGTCTTCCTGCTCTCGCCGGCGCACGTCGAGGTCACGGGAGAGGCACCGGCGACGGATCGCGGCGTCGCGAACGGCTTCTTCAACCAGAGCTGACCCTTGGCCCTTTTCTTCAGCATCCTGTGGCTGCTCGCCACCATCTACTTCGTCCTGCTCATCGGCCGGCTCGTCCTGGACTGGGTCCAGGTCTTCTCGCGCGAGTGGACGCCGCGGGGCGTGATCCTGGTCATCGCCGAGATCGTCTACAGCGCGACAGACCCTCCGCTGAACGCGCTCCGGCGTGTGATCAGACCCGTGCGAATCGGGCCCATAGCCATTGACCTGGCATTTCTCATCGTTTTTGTCGGAGTGGTCATACTCCGCCAGGTGTTCGGCGCGCTGGCTGCCTCGAGTGCCTGAGGCTGCCACGCGACAGGCGTACGGTCGGATAACGTGATCGGCGTCCGGGGCCCGCCCGGGCAGGTCGTCCAGTCCGCCCCCCGTAATGCGTCCCGAGGTGACCACATGGCGTTGACGCCCGAGCAGGTAGTCGAGAAGCGGTTCCAGGCCACGAAGTTCCGTGAGGGATACGACCAGGACGAGGTCGACGACTTCCTCGACGAGGTCGTCAACGAGCTTCGCCGCCTGACCGCCGAGAACGACCAGCTCCGCAGCAAGCTGACGGCATGCGAGCAGCGCGTCGGCGAGCTGACCCGGGCAGGCGCCGCGGGTGAACAGGCGCCGGCCCCCACGACGCAGCAGGCCGAGGTCCCGGTCGCGGCCGCGACCGCCAGCGAGGACGTCACCGCGCGCGACGACCAGCCCGCCACGGTTTCCGAGCCGGCCCCGGCGGCCACCGCTGCCACCGGCGCCTCCGCCGCGATGGCCGCGTCCGAAGGGGACGACGCGGACCGTGCCGCCGGTGTCCTCGCGCTCGCGCAGCGGCTGCACGACGAGCACGTGCGAAGCGGCGAGCAGAAGCGTGACCAGCTGATCAACGAGGCCCGTGAGCAGGCGGCCCGTCTCGTTGGCGAGGCCGAGCAGAAGCAGCGGGAGACCCTGGGCTCTCTCGACCAGCAGCGCACGAACCTCGAGCGTCGGATCGACCAGCTCCGCACGTTCGAGCGCGACTTCCGCTCGCGCCTCAAGGCGTACCTCGAGAGCAAGCTGAACGACCTGGACTCGGCCGACATGATCGTCCCCGACGGAGCCGGCGAGTCCGACGGCGGCTACACGGTCGGCGCGGGCGCGTCCAGCTGACGTCGCCTCGGCCGGGTCCTTCATCGAGACCCTCCGCACTGAGACCCGTTCGCATTGAGACGGGGCGCCGGGGCACCTATCCTCGCCGCACCGGGGACGACTCACTCGCTGCGGCGGGGAAGAAGGGCCGATGGCTGAGCGCGCGCGAGGACTGGCAGGGGCCGCCCGGCAGGCCGTGACGACAGCGGCTCGGGCGGTCCGAGGGGTTCGGGGGCCTGACAGCCAACGGGACGACGACGACGCCGGTCAGGGGGATGGGCGCGAGGTGCCTCCGGTGGATGCTCCGGCGCCGAAGTCCAGGCCTCGGGAGGCTGCGTCGACGAAAGCTGCGTCGACGAAAGCAGGGCCGAGCAGGACGTCGACCACGAAGGGTGCGCCAAGGAAGGCTTCGTCGACGAAGTCTGCGTCGACCAAGGCTGCCTCCACGAAGTCTGCGTCGACGAAGGCTGCATCGACCAAGGCCGCGGCTCCGTCTCCGGAGCCCGAGGCAGCGCCGGAGCGCAACGGACGGCGTTCGGGACGCGGGGCGGCCCCGACGGCCGCTGCGGACGCCAGGACGTCGCTCGCGAAGGCGACGGCCAAGGCGACCCCTGGGACGACGGACAAGGCGACGGCGAAGAGGAGTGCAGCTCGGTCGTCCGCCGACCCGGCTCCTAGACCGGCCCGCCGGAAGCCCTCAGCGGCCAAGCAGCGCGAGCGTCAGCCAGCCGAGCTCTCGCCGTCCGGATCTGCGACCGAACCAGTCTCGACCGAGCCAGTCTCGACCGAACCCGTCTCGAGCACGGACGCCTCGTCCGCGACCGAGGCCCCCGCGCCGCCCAAGCGGAGGCCGCGATCCGCCGGGAGCCAGCGCGCGGACGTGGCCGCCGTAGCCGCGCCTGCCCTGAAGGTGCGGGAGAACGAGGCCCCGTGGAGCCCCGCGGAGCTGCGCGCCGTCCAGGAGGAGCTCGAGACCGAGCTGCGGCGGCTGCTGGCCGAGCTGGCCGAGTCCGACGAGCAGATGGCGCAGCTCATCCGTGACTCGACCGACGCGGCGGGCGACGACCAGGCGGACACCGGGGCCAAGGCCTTCGAGCGCGAGCAGGAGATGACGCTCGCGCACAACACCCAGGAGCTCGTGCTGCAGAACCAGCGCGCCCTCGCGCGGATCGCCGACGGTACCTACGGCACGTGCGAGTCCTGCGGCAACGCGATCGGCAAGCGGCGCCTACAGGTCTTCCCGAGAGCCACCCTGTGTGTCGCCTGCAAACAGCTGCAGGAGCGCCACTGACGGTTCCGTCAGAGGTTCGTGGGACCCTGGTGCGGATGGATCCCACCACCTCGCCGGAGCCCGACGACACCGAGGGCCGGCTCGCCACCTCGCCGGCGCCGCTCCGGTCTCGGCGCAGCCTGCTCGTGGTGCTGTGGGTCATCGCGGCGTTCGTGTACGTCCTCGACCGTGGGAGCAAGTGGCTGGCCCTCCGGCACCTCTCGACCGACGAGCCGGTGCAGGTCGTCGGCCGGCTTCTGCAGCTTCGGCTCCTGTTCAACCCCGGTGCTGCCTTCTCGATGGCGACGGGGATGACGTGGCTGCTGACCCTGCTGGCCGTCGGGGTGGTCGTGGTGATCGTGCGGGTCTCGAGGAGGCTGGGCAGCCGGGGCTGGGCGCTCGCGCTCGGCCTGCTGCTGGGCGGTGCTCTGGGCAACCTGACCGACCGCCTCGTGCGACCCCCGGGCTTCGGGCGCGGCCACGTCGTCGACTTCGTCCAGCTGCCGAACTTCCCGGTCTTCAACGTGGCCGACTCGGCGATCACGGTGGCGGCCGTGTGCGTCGTCCTCCTGAGCCTGCGCGGCGTGGGCCTGGACGGCCGCCGGGAGCACGGGCACCGCCGCGAGGGGTCGGATGCCTGACCTGCGCAGCCTGCCCGTCCCCGAAGGTCTGGACGGCGAGCGGCTGGACGCGGGGCTCGCCCGCCTCCTCGGGCTGTCACGGTCTCGGGTGGCGGAGATCGCAGCCGGGGGAGGCGTCCGGCTCGACGGCCGCACCGTGGGCAAGTCCGACCGCCTCACCGCGGGCGGCTGGCTCGAGGTGTCCGTCCCGGACCCGCCGACGCCGCCCACCGTCGTCCCCGAGGCCGTCTCCGGGTTGCAGGTGATCTACGAGGACGACGACCTCCTCGTGGTGGACAAGCCCGTGGGTGTCGCGGTCCACCCCAGCCCGGGGTGGACCGGGCCGACCGTCCTCGGCGGCCTCGCGGCCGCCGGGTACCGGATCGCCACGTCCGGGGCCGCGGAACGGCAGGGCGTCGTCCATCGCCTGGACGTCGGCACGTCGGGTCTGATGGTCGTCGCCAAGAGCGAGGCCGCGTACTCGGCGCTCAAGCGCGCGTTCAAGCAGCGGACGGTCGACAAGGGGTACCACGCGGTGGTCCAGGGGCTGCCGGACCCGTCGTCCGGGACGATCGACGCGCCGATCGGCAGGCATCCCTCCGCCGACTACAGGTGGGCCGTCACCGCCGCGGGCAAGCCGAGCGTCACCCACTACGCGCTGCTCGAGGCGTTCCGGGCGGCGAGCCTGCTCGAGGTGCACCTGGAGACCGGGCGGACCCACCAGATCCGCGTGCACTTCGCCGCCCTGCGCCACCCGTGCGTGGGCGACCTCACCTACGGCGCCGACCCCACGCTCGCGGCCCGGCTGGGACTGGCGCGGCAGTGGCTGCACGCCCGGCGGCTGGGGTTCGAGCACCCCGCGACCTCGGAGTGGGTCGAGTTCGAGAGCCCCTACCCCGAGGACCTCGCGCGGGCGCTCGGCCGGCTGGCCGACCCCGACGTGTAGGTCGCCGCTAGGTGGACAGCTGGGAGGTGGACAGCTGGGAGGTGGACAGGCGGGAGGTGGACAGGTAGCGGCGCGCCCGGGACACGCCGACCCACGTGCGCCTTCCGCGCCCTGCCCGAGACTGTCGGAGCCCCCACCTAGACTCGCTCCGCACGACCGCACCGCAGATTGCAGTGCCTTCCCCGGTCGGCGAGGCGGTCGGTGTCCCGGCCGTCGTCCAGCTACGCCAGGAGGGTGCCTGCCATGCCGTCGACCTCGGAGCAGTTCGTGCACCTGCACGTGCACACCGAGTACTCGATGCTGGACGGCGCGGCCCGGATCGACGACCTGTTCTCCGAGGCCGCC
>JBKHWX010000291.1:0-6317 GCA_046566325.1 Actinomycetes bacterium
CAGATCGCGTACGGCGCGATCGACCCCCGCAAGGTGAACAAGCCGCTCACGGGCCACTTCGCCCGGGCCGGTGTGACGCCCCGCCGTCACCTCGTCGAGCTGCGCACGGCGGACGCCGGCGAGTACAGCCTCGGCCAGGAGCTGACGGTCGAGCTGTTCGAGAGCGGCCAGCTCGTCGACGTCGTCGGCAGGACCAAGGGCAAGGGCACCGCCGGTGTGATGAAGCGGCACGGCTTCGCCGGCGTGAGCGCCTCCCACGGTGCGCACCGCAACCACCGCAAGCCCGGGTCGATCGGCGGGTGCGCGACTCCCGGACGCGTCTTCAAGGGGCTGCGGATGGCCGGCCGGATGGGCAACGTCCGGCAGTCCACGCAGAACCTCACAGTGCACGCGGTGGACGCGGAGAAGGGCCTGATCCTCATCAAGGGCGCCGTCCCCGGCCCGCGCGGCGGCGTCGTCCTCGTGCGTACGGCAGCGAAGGGAGCCTGACGAGATGACTGCCGGCACCACCGCCCAGACCCGCGTGGACGCGACCGTCGACGTCCTCGACGCGAACGGCCAGAAGACGGGCACGGTGAACCTGCCCGCCGAGGTGTTCGGCGTGCAGACGAACGTGCCTTTGATCCACCAGGTGGTCGTGGCGCAGCAGGCGGCCGCCCGCCAGGGCACGCACTCGACGAAGACCCGCGGCGACGTTCGCGGCGGCGGCAAGAAGCCCTACCGGCAGAAGGGGACCGGCCGGGCCCGCCAGGGCTCGATCCGCGCTCCGCAGTTCACCGGCGGCGGCGTCGTCCACGGGCCCACGCCTCGGGACTACACGCAGCGCACGCCGAAGAAGATGAAGGCAGCCGCCCTGCGCGGCGCGCTGAGCGACCGCGCCCGTCACGGCCGCGTGCACGTCCTCAGCTCCGTCGTCACCGGCGACACGCCGTCCACCAAGACCGCGCTCCGCGCGCTGGCTGCGGTGACGGACCGCGTGAACGTGCTCGTGGTGCTGCAGCGCGACGACGAGGTGGGCTGGAAGAGCCTGCGCAACGTCCCCGGCTACCACGTCATCGTGAGCGACCAGCTCAACACCTACGACGTGCTCTGCGCCGACGACCTGGTGTTCACCGAGGGTGCCCTGGCGGAGTTCCTCGCCGGCCGTCGGAAGGGCAAGGGCGCGACGGCGACGGCCACCGAGGACGAGGCGCAGCAGCTGCTCGGCTCGCCCGCGGGCGGGAGCCAGGACGCTGCGGCGGCTGACGACGCCGCCGCCGAGAACGACGTGGAGGCGGGCGAGTGAGGGCCATCCAGAAGGACCCCCGGGACGTGATCCTCGCCCCGGTGGTGTCGGAGAAGAGCTACGGGCTGCTCGACGAGGGCAAGTACACCTTCGTCGTCGACCCGCGCGCGAACAAGACGGAGATCCGCCTGGCCGTCGAGCGCATCTTCAACGTGAAGGTCGCGTCGGTCAACACGCTGAACCGACAGGGCAAGACGCGCCGCACGAGGTTCGGTATCGGCAAGCGCAAGGACACCAAGCGCGCCGTCGTGACGCTCCGCGAGGGGACCATCGACATCTTCGGCCCGGTCGGCTGACCGGACGCAAGACATCACGGGACTGGCGACACCAAGGGACTGACTGAGGACCGAAGGACTTACTGAGCATGGGAATCCGCAAGTACAAGCCGACGACACCGGGCCGTCGCGGCTCGAGCGTCGCCGACTTCGTCGAGGTCACGAGGTCCGAACCGGAGAAGTCACTGGTTCGCCCGCTGTCGAAGAAGGGCGGCCGCAACAGCTCCGGCCGCATCACGACACGGCACCAGGGCGGCGGGCACAAGCGTGCGTACCGCGTCATCGACTTCCGGCGCGCCGACAAGGACGGTGTGCCGGCGAAGGTCGCCCACATCGAGTACGACCCCAACCGGACGGCCCGGATCGCGCTGCTGCACTACGTCGACGGGACGAAGCGCTACATCGTCGCGCCCGACCGGCTGAAGCAGGGCGACACCGTGGAGAACGGTGCCGGCGCCGACATCAAGCCGGGCAACAACCTGCCGCTGCGCAACATCCCCGTCGGCACGGTGGTGCACGCGATCGAGCTGCGGCCGGGTGGCGGCGCGAAGATCGCGCGGTCCGCCGGCGCCTCTGTTCAGCTCGTCGCGAAGGAGGGCTCCAAGGCGCAGCTGCGGATGCCGTCGGGCGAGATCCGCAACGTCGACGTCCGCTGCCGCGCCACGGTCGGTGAGGTCGGCAACTCGGAGCAGTCGAACATCAGCTGGGGCAAGGCCGGCCGGATGCGCTGGAAGGGCAAGCGCCCGACGGTGCGCGGCGTCGTCATGAACCCGGTCGACCACCCGCACGGTGGTGGTGAGGGCAAGACGTCCGGCGGGCGGCACCCCGTGAGCCCGTGGGGACAGCCGGAAGGCCGCACCCGTCGTCCGAACAAGGCGAGCGACGCGCTGATCGTCCGACGCCGCCGTACCGGCAAGAAGCGCTGATAGGAGCCGGAACCCATGCCTCGCAGCCTGAAGAAGGGGCCCTTCGTCGACGACCACCTGATGAAGAAGGTGGACGCGCAGAACGAGAGGGGCACCAAGAACGTCATCAAGACCTGGTCCCGGCGCTCGATGATCGTGCCGGAGATGCTCGGGCACACGCTCGCCGTCCACGACGGGCGCAAGCACGTCCCGGTGTTCGTCACCGAGGCCATGGTCGGCCACAAGCTCGGCGAGTTCGCTCCGACCCGGACGTTCCGCGGCCACGAGAAGGACGACCGGAAGGGCCGTCGCCGCTGACCGCGGGGTCGAGCAGCGACTGGTCACCCGTCGTCCAGATGAACGTCGTCCACATGAAGGTCGCCCAGATGCAAACAGGAACGAGAAGGTAGGACAGCGATGGAAGCCAAGGCGCAGGCGCGGTACGTCCGTGTCACGCCCCAGAAGGCTCGGCGCGTGGTCGACCTCATCCGTGGTCGCCAGGCGAGCGACGCCCTGGCGGTGCTCCAGTTCGCGCCCCAGGCGGCGAGCGAGCCGGTGTTCAAGTGGTCGCGAGCGCGATCGCGAACGCGAGGGTGAAGGCCGAGCAGGCGAGCCAGGCGTTCGACGAGCGCGACCTCGTCGTCCACGAGGTGTTCGTGGACGAGGGTCCGACGATGAAGCGCTTCCGCCCGCGCGCGCAGGGCCGCGCCTTCCGGGTGAACAAGCGCACGAGCCACATCACCGTGGTGGTCGCCGGCCCCGAGGACGGCGCAACGGTCCGTCAGGCTCCCGCGATCCGGACGGCGGGGGGCCGGGCGGGCGCAGGCCGCGGCGGCGCGAGGACGACGGCCACCCGCAGGGGCAGGCAGAACAGGAACGCTCAGGGGACCGCGAAGAAGGAGAGGAGCTCCTAGTGGGACAGAAGGTCAACCCGCACGGGTTCCGCCTCGGCATCACCACCGACCACAAGTCGCGCTGGTTCGCGGACTCCACCAAGGAGGGCCAGCGCTACCGCGACTACGTCAAGGAGGACGTGTCGATCCGGCGGCTCATGTCGACCGGCATGGACCGCGCCGGCATCTCCAAGGTCGAGATCGAGCGCACCCGTGACCGCGTCCGCGTGGACATCCACACCGCTCGTCCCGGCATCGTGATCGGTCGTCGTGGCGCGGAGGCGGACCGCCTGCGCGGCGAGCTGGAGAAGCTCACCGGCAAGCAGGTGCACCTGAACATCCTCGAGGTGAAGAACCCGGAGACCGACGCGCAGCTCGTCGCCCAGGGTGTCGCGGAGCAGCTCTCGAGCCGTGTGTCGTTCCGGCGCGCGATGCGCAAGGCGATCCAGACGGCGCAGCGCGCCGGCGCGAAGGGGATCCGAGTGCAGTGCTCCGGCCGGCTCGGCGGCGCGGAGATGAGCAGGTCCGAGTTCTACCGCGAGGGCCGCGTCCCGCTGCACACCCTGAGGGCCAACATCGACTACGGCTTCTACGAGGCGCGGACGACGTTCGGCCGCATCGGCGTGAAGGTCTGGATCTACAAGGGTGACGTCACGAACAGGGAGCTTGCGGCGCAGCAGGCCGCGGCGCCCCGTGGCGGTCGTGGCCCGCGCGGCGAGCGTGGCGAGCGGCCGGCACGTGGCCGGCGTGGCGAGCGGCAGGACCGGCAGGGGCCTGGCGCGCAGCCGGCCGCCGAGACGGAGACCGCGAGCGCTCCCGCCGAGACGTCCGGAACGGAGGGCTGAGCCGTGCTGGTTCCCCGTCGGTTGAAGCACCGCAAGCAGCACCACCCGACGCGGTCGGGCGCTGCCAAGGGCGGCACCGCGATCGCCTTCGGCGACTACGGGATTCAGGCCCTGGAGCCGGCGTACGTCACGAACCGGCAGATCGAGTCCGCCCGTATCGCGATGACCCGCTACATCAAGCGTGGCGGAAAGGTCTGGATCAACATCTACCCGGACCGGCCGCTGACGAAGAAGCCGGCCGAGACCCGCATGGGCTCCGGCAAGGGGTCGCCGGAGTGGTGGGTGGCCAACGTCAAGCCGGGGCGCGTGATGTTCGAGCTGTCCGGCGTGTCCGAGGACGTCGCCCGTGAGGCGATGCGGCTGGCGATGCACAAGCTGCCGATGAAGTGCCGGTTCGTGCAGCGTGAGGGTGGTGAGGTGTGATGGCGGTCGGTTCGAAGGACCTGACGCCGGAGCAGCTGCGGACGTTCGACGACGAGCGCCTCGTCGAGGAGCTCCGCAAGGCCAAGGAGGAGCTGTTCAACCTCCGGTTCCAGTCGGCGACGGGCCAGCTGGAGAGCCACGGCCGGCTCCGTGCGGTGCGACGCGACATCGCGCGCATCTACACGATCATGCGTGAGAACGAGCTGGGCATCGGCGCGCCCGGCCAGCAGGGGAGCGCCCAGTGAGCGAGGAGACGGTGGACCAGACCACTACTGAGCAGACCAGCACCGACCAGAGCGGCGGCGAGCAGGGCGCTGCGGGCACGACGACCGCGGCTGCTCGCAAGCAGCGCGGCTACCGCAAGACACGCCGCGGGTACGTGGTCAGCGACAAGATGGACAAGACCGTCGTGGTCGAGGTCGAGGACCGCGTGAAGCACCCGCTGTACGGCAAGGTCCTGCGGCGGTCGGAGAAGGTCAAGGCCCACGACGAGGCGAACGACTGCGGCGTCGGGGACGTCGTCCTGATCATGGAGACCCGGCCGCTGTCCGCGACCAAGCGGTGGCGCGTGGTCGAGATCCTCGAGCGGGCGAAGTAGCCCGATGAACGCCCCCGAGCGCCAGCGAGGGGAACGCGTTCATCGGAACCAATAGTCAGCCGGCGTCAGCCGTCCGAGCAGTCGAGCGGCGCAAGCCGGGAAGTTCCATCAGGCTCCACCAGGAGAACCGATGCGACGAAGGAGCATGTTGTGATCCAGCAGGAGTCGCGACTGAAGGTCGCCGACAACACGGGTGCGAAGGAGATTCTCTGCATCCGCGTGCTCGGCGGCTCCGGCCGCCGCTACGCCGGCATCGGTGACGTCATCGTGGCGACGGTCAAGGACGCCATCCCGGGCGGCAACGTCAAGAAGGGTGACGTCGTCAAGGCCGTCGTCGTGCGCACCCGCAAGGAGCGCCGTCGTCCGGACGGCTCGTACATCCGCTTCGACGAGAACGCTGCGGTGATCCTCAAGAACGACGGGGACCCGCGCGGGACGCGCATCTTCGGCCCGGTGGGCCGTGAGCTGCGCGACAAGAAGTTCATGAAGATCATCTCGCTGGCGCCGGAGGTGCTGTAACGCCATGGCGAAGCTGAAGATCAAGAAGGGCGACACCGTCCAGGTCATCACCGGTGCCACCCCCGAGCGGGGCGGGGACCGCGGCAAGACCGGTCGTGTCATCGAGGTCTATCCCGAGCAGGGCCGGGTGCTGGTCGAGGGCGTGAACCGCGTCAAGAAGCACCGGAAGGTCGGCAGCACCGGCCGCGGCGCCCGCACCGGCGGCATCGAGACGCACGAGGCGCCGGTACACGTCAGCAACGTGATGCTGGTCGACCCCGAGACCAAGAAGCCGACGCGGGTCGGCTACCGCCTCGAGACGACCGAGCGGGACGGCCGCGAGCGCACCGTGCGTGTGCGGGTCGCCAAGCGCTCCGGCAAGGACATCTGAGATGAGCACCGATACCTCCGAAAGCACAGGCACCTCTGGCAACACGGGGACCTCCGAGAACACGACCTCCGCGACCGGGGAGCGCACGCGCCCTCGCCTTCAGGCGCGGTACCTCGACGACATCCGTCCGGCGCTGCGCGAGCAGTTCGGCTACGGGAACGTCATGCAGGTGCCGGGCCTGGTGAAGGTCGTCGTGAACATGGG
>JBKHWX010000292.1:0-7499 GCA_046566325.1 Actinomycetes bacterium
CCGGCGCGCGTGTAGGTCAGCACCACACGGTCGATGAGCTGCTTCAAGCTCTGCTCGCGCTGCGGCGTCCCGAGCGCTCCGCGGAAGTACTTCGTGGTGACGATCGTCGACGCGTTCACGCTCCAGACGTCGGGGAACTCCACGCCACGCTGCTCGAAGATCGTCTCGCCGGTCTTCCAGTTCGTCTGGACGACGTCCCGCCGCTCCCACGTCACCTCGTCGTACGGGTGCACGCCGGCCGTGGTGTAGACGCGCTCGACCGTCAGGCCCTTCGGCTTGCCGCTCCTGCGAGTCTTCGAGCCGGACGTCGTCTCCGTCATCGGAACCCCTCCGTGGTCGTTGCTGCCGGTGGTCTGCGACCACCTCCGATCCAAGCGGAGGGGTCTGACAGTCCTGGTTCGTCGTTCGTCGACCGGGCTGGCGCGACGTGCCGTGCCCGGTTTGGTGACCGCCGGCGGCGACGGCTTCCCCTCCGTCGCCGCCGACGGTGTCTCAGGGGGCGCCGGCCGACCGCCTGCCCGTGCGCGTCACCGAACGCGCCTGCGCGTCCCGATCCATAGCGGGCCGTTCCGTCCCGACGTCCGCAATGTCGTGCTCGGCCCGAAGCACCGCGATCGCGGCCTCGAAGTCCTCCAGCGACTCGAAGGCCTGGTACACACTGGCGAAGCGCAGGTACGCCACCTCGTCCAGCTGCCGGAGCGGCCCGAGGACGCCGACGCCCACCTCGTGCGCGTCCACCTCGGCTGCTCCGCTCGACCGCAGCCCCTCCTCGACCCTCTGCGCGAGCAGCGCCAGCTGGTCCTCGCTCACCGGCCGGCCCTGACAGGCCTTGCGGACGCCGGCCACGACCTTCTCCCGGCTGAAGGGCTCGGTCGCCCCCGACCGCTTCACCACGGTCAGGCTCGTCGTCTCGAGGGTGGTGAACCGTCGTCCGCACTCCGGGCACTGTCGGCGACGGCGGATGGCCGCGCCGTCCTCCGCCGTCCTGGAGTCGACGACCCGAGAGTCAGAAAAGCGACAGAACGGACACCTCATGGATCCGCCGCCTCCCCTCCTCGTCCACACTTCTGTGGACAGCCGGTACTCGATCTCCACAACCTGTGGACGAATACCAGCGATGTAACTACTAGATGTTGCGGTGAACGCTAGAACGCCGACCGAGGCGACGCAACCTCTGACCGGCGTGTCACGCGGGGCTCTGCCGACGCGGTGCAAAACCGCAGGTGGAGGCCGCGCGGCTACCGCCCACCGGCGTGTCGTCGTCCTGCCTGCCCCTACGGGTCCCGCACGAGCTCGGCACGCACCCCCACGAGGCGCACGGGGCGGTCCCGGTCGAACCGGTCCAGGACAGCGAGGACGCCTGCCTCGATCGCCTCGGCCTCGTGCGTCGCCCGCGGCAGTGCTGCAGCGTGCGTATGCGTCCGGAACGGCGCGTACCGCACCTTCACCCCCACCCGGACGGCGTCACGCCCTTCGGCAAGGACGTCCTGCGTGACCCGGCGGGCCAGCAGGCGGACCTGCTCGCAGACCTCGTCCCAGCTCGTGACGTCCTCCTGGAAGGTGACCTCCCGGCTCCGCGACCGCGGGACGTAGGGGGTCGGGTCGACCCTCCGGCTGCCGATACCGCGTGCCAGCTGCCGGTACCACGGTCCAGTGGTCGGCCCGAACCGGCCCGAGAGCGAGGCTTCGTCGGCGACGGCCAGCTGGCCGACCGTCGCGAGCCCGAGGCCTGCCAGCTTCGCGGCCGTCTTGCGGCCGACTCCCCACAGCGCCTCGGGCGGCCTGTCTCCCATGACCGTCATCCAGTTCTGCCGGGTCAGCCGGAAGACTCCCGCGGGCTTGGCGAAGCCCGTCGCGGTCTTGGCCCGGAGCTTGTTGTCGCCGATGCCGACCGACGACCCCAAGCCCGTGGCGGACTCGATCGCCTGCTGGACCTCGGCCGCCAGCGCCTCCGGGTCGTCGGTGTCCGCGCCGAGGAACGCCTCGTCCCAGCCGAGCACCTCGACGACGACGGGGAAGGCGCGCAGCACATCCATCACCCGGGCGGATACCGCCTCGTACGCGGACGGGTCGGACGGCAGGAACACGGCGTGGGGGCACTTGCGGGCCGCCGTCCGCAGCGGCATGCCCGAGCCCACGTCGAACTCGCGCGCCTCGTACGAGGCTGTGGCGACGACACCGCGCTGGGTGGGGTCCCCGGACCCGCCGACCACCACCGGCAGCCCCTTCAGCTCCGGTCGGCGCAGCACCTCGACGGCGGCGATGAACTGGTCCAGGTCGACGTGCAGCACCCACGGCACCGCCGCTGCTGGGCTGTCAGACTCTCGTGCGGCCACGGCCTACCTCGGTCTGACACCGGCTCGGGGCTACACCACTGTCAGACTCTCGTGCGGCCACGGCCTACCTCGGTCTGACACCGGCTCGGGGCTACACCGCTGTCAGGCTCTCGTGCGGCCACGGCCTACCTCGGTCTGACACCGGCTCACGGGTCGTACTCGACCACGAGCATGGCGAGGTCGTCCGAGAGGCGCTGCTGTGCGCCGTCCTGGACGCCTTGCAGGATCGTCCCCAGGACGCCGCCGAGCTCGCCGTGCGTCAGCGGCTGCGCGACCTCCTCGAGCTCCAGGAACTCTCCGGTCCGGCTGTTGCGTGTCTCGATCAGGCCGTCGGTGAACAGCAGAAGACGGTCGTGCGGCCGCAGCGAGAACGAGCACTTCTCGGGGACGACGCCGAGCCCGAGCGGCACGGTCGGCGAACAGCTGAGCTCCTCCAGGGCGCCGTCCCGGCCGAGCAGCGGCGCGGGGTGACCGCAGCTGACGAAGGTGCACGTCCCGTCGGCCGTGACGTCCACGAGCAGCGCCGTGACGAAGTCCTCGTCGGCGAGGTACGGCTGCACCCGCGCCTCCATCTGCCGCGCGACGTCGCGGATGTCCGGGTAGTCATGGGCCGCGGCGCGGAACAGCCCGAGCAGGACGGTGGCCAGTCGGACGGCGTCCAGGCCCTTGCCGCGCACGTCCCCGATCAGCAGCCGGACGACGTCCCCCCGCGTCACCACCTCGTAGTAGTCGCCGCCGATCGACGCGTCGCGCGTGGCGCTGACGTACGTGCCCGCGAGACGGACGGGTCCGCAGCGGGACGGCACGGGCGCGAGGATGGCGTGCTGCGCGACCGCGGCCACCCGGCTGATCGAGGCGAGCTGCGCCTTCTGCGTCTCGAACGCCTGCGCGTTCTCCACCGCCACCGCGGCTCGACGGCCCAGGTCCTCGAGCAGGGTCCGGTCGCTCTCCCGGAAATGTCGTCCCGACTCGGCGTAGACCAGCTGGATCGCCCCGAGCGTCCCCGTCCGGCCCGTCAGGGGCACGATCAGCACGCTCGAGATCCCTAGGTCGACCGCGAGCCGGAGCCGCTCGGAGTGGATGCCCCCCGCTTGCAGCATCTCCTCGGTGACCTTGGGGTACAGCTCGCTCCTGCCGGTCCGCACGACGTTCGCTGTCCCGACCGGGCTCCGAGGGTCTGGCGGGAACCGGTCCAGCAGGTGCTGCGCCTTCGCCAGCCGTTCCGGGTTCGCGTGCGCCCTCGCCACCGGGGTGTGGACGCCGTCCTCCAGCAACGTGATGCTGCACCAGTCGGCGAGCCGGGGGACGACGAGGCGGGCGATGCTGCTCAGCGTCTCGCGGTACCCGCGGGCCCCCGCCAGCTCGGCGCTGGCCTCGGCGAGCAGCGCGAGACGCTCGTTGGCCTCCCGTGCGTCCGTCGTCGCGCTCGCCCGTGCGAGGGCCTGCGCGCACGTGTGAGCCAGCGTCTGCAGAAAGCGCAGCTCACCCGGGTCCGTGATCGACGCCCCCTCGGGAAAGCTCAACGAGACGACACCGAGGATGCGGTTGCCGACGGCCAGGGGAAGGCACGCGAGGGAGCCCCGGCGGCCTCCCTCCGCCGCGAGCAGCGGGTAGCGGTGAGGCAGGTCGCGGACGTCGGGAACCACGACGACCTCCCCGGTCCTCGCGGCCTCGCTGGCCGGCAGGTTCGCGTCCAGCGGAAACGTCTCCCACATCCTGTGCACCTCGGGACGCGCACCCCGCACGCGCCGCAGCCGCAGCTGGTCGCCGTCCACCATGGCAAGGGTCGTGATCACCGCCCCGAGGGCGTCCGCGAGGCTCGTCACGATGATGTCGCTGACCTCGTCGTCGTCCGCGGCACCCACCATCTCCGCCGTCACCTGCTGCAACCGCTCCAGCCGGGTTGCCAGGGACTCGGCAGAGGCACGGGCCCGGCTCTCGGCGTCGTGCAGCAGCGCGCGCTCGACGGCCCCCGAGGTCTGCACGGCGAGCGCGCGCAGGAACAGCTTGTCCTCGTCGTCGAACGGCTGCGGCTCGGCGAAGCCGAACCGCAGCACCCCGAAGACCTCGTCGCGTACGACGAGCGGAAGCGCACACACGGCCGTCGTCAGGGGCTCCAGCGTCGCGAGGAACGGAAAGCGCTCGTCACGCTCGGTGGGCGTTCGCACCCACACCGGGACGGCGTCCCTCAGGGCCGTTGCCACCGGCAGGTTCGCCGCCTGCGGGACCGTGACGGGGTCCACGAACTCCGGCATGTACCCCTCGGCGCCGAGGACGTCGAACCCCTCTCCCCCCGTGCGGGGGACGAGGACGCAGCCGCTCGAGGCGGAGAGGACGGTGACGCCCTCCTGGACGACGACCCGGGCCACGTCCGCGACCGTGTTGACCCGAGCCAGGGCCGACGTGACCTGCTGCAGCCGAGCGCTGCGTTCCGCCGTGCGGCGTGCGGCGGAGACGACCCGCAGCTCCTCGAGCAGGCGGTGCTCGAAGGTCTCGGCAGGCGGAGCCGCCTCGCCCTTCGTCACGGCCCGCAGCTGCTCGACCAGCGACTGGACGTACCACCGGCGGAACACCCGCTGCTCGGGAGGCGTCTCCAGGGTCAGCAGGCGCCCCGCGCGGGCGTACGCGTCGGCCTCGTCGAGCGCCGAGAGGTACGCCTCGCCCGTCACCATCGCGTCCTCGGAGACGGTGATGACGAGCTCGGTCCTGGACCGGCCCGCCTCCGCCGCCTTGACCGCGAGGCGCTTGATGGCCCTGCGGGCCTCACCGAACGCCGTCACCACGGTCTCGATCGTCTGGACGAGCCGCGGGGGCAACGGCGGGACGTGGCCGGCGCTCGCACCGATCTGTACCAGCGTGAGCTCGCGCACCAGGTTGTCGACGTGGGCCTTCGCCGCCAGCAGCAGGTCGGTGGGCGCGTCCCCGAGCGAGATCGTGTAGGTCTGGCGGGGCGTCGTCTGGTTGACGCTCGGGGGCTCGCCGTTGAGAGCGCCGGGATGACGACCGGCGGGCTCCGTGCGCTCGCCGTCGGATCCGTCGTGATCCGGCGAGAGCTCGCACCAGACGACCTTCCCGGTCCGTTCCCCGTCCACGCCCCACCGGTTCGCGAGGGCGTCGACGAGGCGAAGGCCGCGACCCGTCATCGACTCCGTCCCGGCCAGGGCACGCATCGGCGTCACCGGCGACCGGTCTGCCACCTCCACGCGGAGCCCGTCCCTCTTCTCCACGACGCGGACGACGACGGGCGGTCGCGCATGCAGCAGTGCGTTGGTGACGAGCTCCGTGACGACCATCGCCGCATCACCGCTGACGGAGTCGAAGCGGCCGGACTCGACGGCGCGCCGCGTGAAGCGACGGGCCCGAGGGACGTCGTCCGGCTCGCCGTCGAGCACGAGCTCCCCCCGATGCCCCTCCACCTGGTCACCCCCCTGCCCAGCCGGCCCATGCCGTGCCGGTGTCGTGGCAGCACAGGGTAGTTGACTCAGCAGTCACGTTGGCAGGAGCACCCCTGGGACGAAGGGTGGCGCGGACCGAACCGGCCGGCTGACCCCGCGAGCGGGCCGTGCCCGAGGGCGAGTGTGTCGGGGCCGGCCCTGCGCAGAAGGCCGGGGCGTCGGCGAGGACCTATTCGGGGGCGTGCCCGGGATCGATCTGCTGCGCGAGGTACTGGTTGATCCCGATCCGGGCGATCGCGTCAAGCTGGCTCTCGAACCAGTCGGCGTGCTTCTCCTCGTCGCGGACCATCTCCTCGAAGAACGCTGCCGTCCCGTGGTCCCCCAGCTCATGGCACTCCTTGGCGCCGGCGTTGAACTGGGTCACCGCCGCCTTCTCGCTGTCGAACGCGAGGCGCAGCATCTCCTCGGGCGTCTCCCCCACGGTGATCGGGTTGAGCTTCTGCACGTTCGGGTGCCCGTCGAACATCAGGATCCGCTCGATCAGCTCGTCGGCGTCCCTCATCTCGCCCAAGGAGAGGTCGTAGAAGACCTTACCCAGCCGCTGAAAGCTCCAGTTGTCCAGCATCCGTGCGTGCAGGAAGTACGTGTTGGTCACCGTGAGCTCGAGCGTCAAGGCTGAGTTCAGCAGCTCCACCACACGTGGGCTGACCGGCTGCATCGATGACCTCCGCGGTCGGCGAGACGCTGATCGCGCCATGGGTGCAGAGCAGCTGCTTGATCGTGAACACGCACCGACCGCAGTCCTGGCCCGTCCCGCTGGCGCGGCACAGCTGCGCCAGCGTCGCTGCCCCCTCGTCGATCGCCGCGACGACGGCCCGGTCGCTGATGGCGGCGCAGTGGCAGACGATCACGAAGGGAAGGCTAGCCTAAGAAAACGGTCGGTGCCAGAGGTTCCTCAGGTGAACCTGGCGTTCACTCGTCACTCGTCACTCGTCACTCGTCACTCGTCGACGACGATGCGAACCGGTGTGCCGGCCTCGATCGTCCTGCTCACAGTGCACGTGCGGTCGTGTGACACGACGACGGCGCGCGGGACCATGGCACGGGCAAGGTCGCCGTCCGCACCGGTCGCGAAGCGGAGCTGGAACCGGACCTGGATGTCGCGCAGCACGTTCCCGTTCTCGTCGCGCACCGCCTCTGCATCGACGACCACCCCGAACTGCTCCGCATCCGCGCGGCGTGCTGTGACGACGTCGACGTCGACGGCCGTGCACCCGCCGATCGCGGCCAGGAGCAGCTCGACCGGCGTGAACCCGTCCCCGGCGTTGCTGCCGAAGCGGAGCGTGGCGCCTCGGGCGTTCGTCGCCTGGTACACCCCCGTCGACAGTCGGTCGAGCGTGACGGAGCGTCGCGTGTCTTCGGCCATGCCTCAACCTTCCCAGCCTCCCGCGGCGTTCGCGTCTGCAGACGTGCCAGCGTTCTCGCTCCTGCCGGCCTGGCGTCAGCCCAGGGGTACCAGCAGCTGCTGCCCCGCGACGAGGGACGACGACTCCAGGTTGTTCAGCGCGCGAATCTCGGCTATCCGGTCCCGGATGTCGCCGGTCGGCTCGGTCGAATCGGCGATGGACCAGAGGGTCTGCCCGGGAAGGACCGTGACCTGCTGCAGAGCGACCCGCTGCATGTCGCCGGAGGCGGGAGGAGCAAGCGGAGAACCGCCGAGCAGCACCACCGCGAGCAGGACCGCCAGACCGACGAGCAGAAGGGCGAC
>JBKHWX010000293.1:0-5536 GCA_046566325.1 Actinomycetes bacterium
CGGCTCGGAGTACAGGGAGCGCCAGACCTTCCGGCTGGTACGGGACGCAGGGCAGTGGCGCATCACGGGACAGCCGTGGCCGCTGTACGGCTGCGCCGGGGGGGCATGACGTGTTGGCCGTCTCGGGGCTGCTGCTGACGGTCCTGCCGCTGCTCCTGGTCGTGGTGGTGGTGCTCGCGGTGCGTAGGGCGAACGGGCCGGGGCCGAGCCGGCCGCTGGACGGGCAGTCCGTGCGCCGGTTCTTCCACTATCTCCTCCTCTACGGCCTGCTCGTCGTCGTCGCGAGCGGACTCTCCGGCCTGCTCGGACGCGTGCTGGGGCCGAACGCGTTGGTCTCCGACCCGGGCCAGCTCGCACGCGGCCTGTCGTTCACGGTCGTCGGCCTGCCCCTGTTCGTCGGGCTCGCCCTCTGGTCGCGCCGGCGGCTGGCGGCGAGCGCCGACGAGGCGTCGTCCCTCGGGTGGGGCTGCTACGTGACCGTCGCCAGCCTGACGTCGCTGCTGGTCGCCATGACCGCCCTCGACCACGTGCTGCGCTTCGTCGTCGGGCTGGAGCCCTACAGCGGGTCCGCCCTCGCGCGGCTGCTCGTGTGGGGTGCGTCCTGGGGCGTCCACTGGCGGCTTGACGCGCGTGTCCTGCCGCCGCCGAGCCGGCGGCTGCACCATCTCGTCGGCTCGCTTGTCGGGCTCCTGACGGCCGCCGCGGGGCTCGCTGGGGTGCTCGCCGGCCTTCTTCGCTCGCTCCCGGGGCTCGCTCTAGGACCGGTCCTCGCCGGGAACGGCAGACCGCTCCTCGCGGCGCTCGTCGTCCTCGCGGTGGGCGTCCCGGTCTGGATCGTCTACTGGGCCCGGACGACGTCCCGAGGGCAACGCGGCCCCCTCTGGCTGGCGTACGTGCTGCTCGTCGGCGTCGCCGGCGGCATGGCCACGGCGATCGTCTGCGCGAGCATGCTCGCCTACGACGTCCTCGTGTGGCTCGTGGGGCACCCCGCGACGACGGACGCCGCGCTGCACTTCCACCGCACCCCGGGCTTGGCCGGGGCCGCGGCGACGGGTGTGCTGCTCTGGTGGTACCACCGGGCGGTCCTCGCGCAGGCGGGCACGGATGCCCGCGGGGAGGTCCGCCGCATCTACGAGTACCTCGTCGCGGGCCTCGGCCTGCTCGCCGCCGGTGCCGGCGTCGCCGTCGCGGTCGTCGCGTTCCTGCAGGCGGTGACCGGTGGCGGCCGGGTCATCGCGGGCGGGAGCAGTGTCAACAGCCTGCTCGCGGCCGCGACGCTGCTCGCCGTCGGCGTCCCGGTGTGGTGGCTGTTCTGGCGTCGGGTCGAGCGGGCGGCTCGTTCCGAACCCGCTCAGGAGCTCGCCTCCCCGACCCGCCGGGTCTACCTGTTCGTGCTGTTCGGGCTGGGCGGGGTCGCCGCCGTCGTCGCGCTGCTGGTCGGCGTCTACCTGCTGTTCGAGGACGTCGTCGCCGGCAACCTGGGGGCCGAGACGCTCCGGCGGACGCGGTTCTGCATCGGCGTCCTCCTCGCGACCGGGGCGATCGCCGGCTACCACTGGGCCGTCTACCGTGCCGACCGCGAGCGCCTTCCCACGGGCACCCCTCGACGCGCCCCTCGGTTCGTCCTTCTCGTCGGCCCGGCCGACCCGGACATCGCGCGCCTGGTCGCGCAGCGGACGGACGCCCAGGTGCAGGCGTGGTCCCGCACCGACGACGGGTCGGCGAGGTGGTCCCTCGACGAGGTGACGACGGCGATGCACGCGACCGACGCGGACGAGCTGGTCGTGCTGTGCGACGCGGACGGCGTCCGCGCGATCCCCGTCCGGCGCCCCTGACACCGGCCGGGCAGCCCGCTCACCCGCCGCGTCGCATGGCCCGGCGCCGGGCGATCGCCTCCCGGATCGGGGGGACGACGACACCCTGCGCCGCCATCCGGCGGCGCACCTTGCGCCGGGTCAGCAGGATGCCGACGACGCCGACGCCCCACGTCAGGTACTGCACGGACATCGCGGCCCGGAAGTCGGCGAGGGTGTACGTCGCCGAGCCCCCGGTGCGCAGGTCGAGGACGACGCCGATCAGGTAGATCGTGATGAGCGACGCGACGAAGCCGCCGATGTTGACGATGCCCGTCGCCGTCCCCAGGCGGTTCGGGGGGTTGAACGTGCGGGCGAAGTCGAACGCGATCATCGACCCGGGACCCGACGTGGCGAGTGCGACGACCAGCACGAGCAGCAGCCACGTGGGAGCAGGCCGGGGCCAGGCGAGCACCGCCGTCCACACGGCCGCGTTGAGGGCGATGACGCCGAGCACCAGCCATGACCTGCGCAGGGGGTGCCGTTCGACGAGCACGCCGATCGCGGGGCCGACGAGCACACCGGCGACGACGGTCACGGTGAGCAGGGCACTGGCCTCGCCGGGGGAGCGGCCCTCCCCCGAGACGAGGAACGGGTAGCCCCACAGCAGCGCGAAGACGATCCCGGAGAACTGGGCCGTGAAGTGCGTCCACATGCCGAGGCGCGTTCCCGGGTGGCGCCAGGCGCTCACGACGTCCCGCACGACCGAACCGGACGACGGCGGCAGGCCTCCCATCGGCCCTGAGGAGGGCGTGTCCCGGAGCGCCACGGCGCACAGCACCGCGACGACGAGCCCCAGCGCCGCCACGGAGATGAACGCGGTCTGCCAGCCCTCCTCGTGGAGCAGAGCGACGAGGGGGACCGCGCTGAGGATCTGTCCCACCTGCCCGATCAGACCCGTGAGCTGGTTGAGGACGGGGACGCGCTTCGGCGGGAACCAGGCCGCGACGGTGCGCAGGACGCTGACGAACGTCGTCGCGTCGCCGATGCCGACGAGGACCCTGGCGAGCATGGCGGCGGGCACCGTGTCGGTGAGCGCGAGCACCAGCTGGCCCAGCGCCATCACGACAGCGCCGCCGACGATCATCCGCTTCGGGCCGAGCCGGTCGAGCATCACGCCCACCGGGATCTGCATCGCGGCGTACACCAGCAGCTGAAGCACGGCGAACGACGCGAGGATCGAGGCCGTCGTCGAGAGCCGCGCCGTCGCCTCGAGACCGGATACGCCCAGGGACGTGCGGTGCAGCACCGCCACGATGTACGCGATCAAGGCGACGGCCCAGATCACCCAGGCACGGCGCGACGTCATGCGTCAATCCTCCCCCGCAAGCGGGCGGTACCCCCACCAGGGTTGTGCGAGTCGGAGCGGCTCGTCAGGGCGCCGCCCCCCGGAGGAGGGGCAGTCCGCCACGCCGGTGCGAGTGCACGATGGCGAAGCCGGGCGCAATCGGCAGGTGCGGAGATCCCGGCCCTAGTGTGCCGCGCCTGCTCATTCTACAGTGCGTTCATGCCGCAGATGCGCGTCAGTGAGGCCGCCACGCTGCTCGGTGTCAGTGACGACACGATCCGGCGCTGGGCCGACGCGGGCAGGCTCGCGACCTCCCGCGGCGAGGGTGGCCGACACGTCGTGGACGGCGCGGAGCTGGCTCGTCTCGCCCAGGAGCTCGCCGACAACCCGGCCCAGCGGGGGCAGCCTCGTGCCGGCCATCGCGAGTCGGCGCGCAACCGGCTCCGCGGGATCGTCACCAAGGTCACGAAGGACACCGTGATGGCTCAGGTGGACATGCAGTGCGGTCCGTTCCGCGTCGTGTCGCTGATGAGCCGCGAGGCGGCGGACGACCTCGGTCTCGAGCCCGGCGTCGTCGCCGTCGCGTCGGTCAAGTCCACGCAGGTCGTCGTGGAGGTGGCGACGTGACCCGTCGGCGCCCAGCGGCGCTCGCGGTGCTCGCGGTGGTGCTGCTGCTGGGAGCGTGCGGTCGTACGGATCCGTCGCCCGCCGCATCCCCGTCCCATCCGGACGGCGAGCGGGTCACGGGACGGGTCGTCGTCCTCGCCGCCGCGTCCCTGACCGAGACGTTCACCGAGATCGCGGACCGGTTCGAACGCGAGCATCCGGGCACCGACGTGGTCCTCAGCTTCGGCGGCAGCTCGAGCCTCGCCCAGCAGGTGGTCGCCGGGGCACCGGCCGACGTCTTCGCCGCCGCCAGCCCGGCGACGATGTCGACGGTGGTGCAGGCCGGCGACGCGACCGACCCCGTCGTGTTCGCGCGCAACCGCCTCGAGATCGCCGTCCCCCCGGGCAACCCCGGCAAGGTGACCGGCCTCGCCGACTTCGCCGACAGCGCGCGCACCATCGCGCTGTGCGCGCCGCAGGTTCCCTGCGGGGCCGCCGCCACCCAGCTGTTCGCGGCCGCCGGCGTGCAGTCGGCGCCCGACACCCTGGAGCAGGACGTGAAGGCGGTGCTCACGAAGGTCGAGCTCGGGGAGGTCGACGCGGGGCTCGTCTACCGCACGGACGTGAACGCGGCGGGGGACGCCGTCCAGGGCATCCCCGTGCCGGAAGCGACGCGCGTCGTCAACGACTACCCGGTCGCCGTGCTGCAGGACGCACCGAACCCGCAGGCGGCGAGAGCGTTCGTCGAGCTGGTTCGCTCGACGGAGGGGCGAGCGGTGCTCTCGAAGGCCGGGTTCGACGTGCCGTGACGCGGATCGTGCGGCACGGGCGTCCGGTAGATGCGACGGGCAGCCCGTGAGCCGGCCACCGAGCAGCGTCGCGCCCGGCCTGTGGCCGCCCGCGCTCCTTGGGCTGGCGTTCCTGCTGCTCCCGCTCGTCGCACTGCTGCTGCGCACCCCCTGGCGGTCGCTGCCCCGGCTGCTGACCCAGCCCGGAGTGGGTGAGGCGCTGCGGCTGTCGCTGGTCTGCGGGGTTCTCGCGACCGTGACCTGCCTCGTCCTCGGCGTGCCGCTCGCGTGGGTTCTCACGCGCGCCGACTTCCCCGGACGACGGCTGGTCCGCGCGCTCGTGACCGTCCCGCTCGTGCTGCCTCCCGTCGTCGGGGGCGTCGCGCTGCTGATGCTGCTCGGACGGCGCGGGGTGCTGGGCGGACAGCTCGACGCGTGGTTCGGCGTCACGATCCCGTTCACGACGGCCGCCGTCGTGATCGCGGAGGCATTTGTGGCGATGCCGTTCCTCGTCGTCGCCGTCGAGGGCGCCCTGCAGGCCGCGGACCCGCGCTACGAGGAGGCGGCTGCGACGCTCGGAGCGAGCCGCTGGACGGTCTTTCGCCGCGTGACGCTGCCGCTGGTCGCACCCGGAGTGCTGGCCGGAGCGGTGCTCTGCTTCGCCCGCGCCCTGGGCGAGTTCGGGGCCACCATCACCTTCGCCGGCAGCTTCCCCGGCGTGACCCGGACGATGCCGCTGGAGGTCTACCTCGCGCTCGAGACCGACCCGCCCGCGGCCGTCGTCCTGTCGCTGCTGCTGCTCGCGGTGTCCGTCGCCGTCCTCGTCGGGCTGCGCGGCCGGTGGCTCGGCGCCTCGCCGTGACGGTGCGGCGTGACGGCCTGGTCGCGGACGTGCGTGTGCGGCGTCCGGGGTTCGACGTCGTCGTGGACCTGTCCGCCCGGCCGCGGGAGACCCTCGTCCTGCTCGGGCCTAACGGGGCAGGGAAGTCGACGGCCCTGCG
>JBKHWX010000294.1:0-7535 GCA_046566325.1 Actinomycetes bacterium
GGCGCCGCCGTCCCTGCCCGCGGCGCTGTCCCTACTGGCGCCCCCGTCCCTACCGGGGGCGCTATCCCTACCGCCGTCGACCATCCTGCGCGCCGCGCGCTGGAGGCAGCAGAACGCGCCGTCCAGGTCGGTCGAGATGACCTCGCGCCAGGTCGCGAAGTCCATGTCGAGCAGGAGGGTCGCCGTCCCGGTGCCCGCGTTGTTGACGAGGACGTCGAGGCGGCCGTCGTCGGAGAGGGCATCGGTCAGCTCGTCGACGACGCAGGCCGCCTGGGGCAGCTGGGTGAGGTCGAGGTGTCGGACCTCGGCGCGGGCAGCGGCTGCCCTCACCTCCTCGGCGGTCTGCTCAGCGCCCTGCTCGTCGCGATGCCATGTCACCCCGACGTCGCACCCTTCGCGGGCGAGAGCGACCGCGATGGCGCGGCCCATGCCCGAGTCGGAGCCCGTGACGACGGCGACACGTCGTCGAGGCAGCTGGTCCGGTAGGTGGTCGGGAGCCTGGGACGAGGTCACCGCGGCGCACCTACCCGAGGACCCGCCGGGTACACGTTGAACGCACGGACGAGCCTCCGCGTTGTCCACAGGTCGCGTGCCCGCGCCTTCTTGTCCACAGGTGGACGTCGAGCGCCTTTCACCCGGCGTCGGCGCCCGGCAGAGTCCGCGTCGTGACGACCACGGGAAAGCGGAACGACCGTGTGGTGCAGCTCCTTCTGGAGCGGTACGGAACCACCTTCGCGGAAGAGGCAGGGATTCCGGTCAAGGACCAGCCCTCACCCCTCTACCGCCTGCTCGTGCTCTGCGTCCTCCTCGCGGCGCCCGTGTCGTGGACGCTCGGCGTCGCCGCTGCCCGCGCGCTCGCGGCGGGTGGCCTGCGGACGGCGAAGGCGATGCTCGACAGCGAGTGGCAGCAGCGGGTCGAGCTGCTCTCGGGGGCGGGATACCGACGGTTCGACGAGCGGACGGCGACGGTCCTCGGGGACGGCGCGGAGCTGGTCGTAGAGCGCTGGTCCGGCGACCTGCGGCGGCTGCGTGACGAGGCGGAGGACGCCGCGGGGATCCAAAAGCTGCTTCGGCAGGTCCCCGGGATAGGTCCGGTGGCCGCGGTCATCTTCTGCCGTGAGGCCCAGGCGGTCTGGCCCGTCCTCGTCCCTTTCGCCGATGACCGCGTGCTGGACGGCGCCGGCCGGGCGGGCCTGCCGTCGTCACCGGCGGCTCTGGCCGGCCTCGTACCGAGCCAGGACTTTCCCCGCCTGGCTGCTGTGTGTGTCCGCGCCACCCTCGACGCCGATGTCCTGGTCTTCCTGGAGGAAGAGCTGGGCGCGCCCGGGAGCCGAGAGCGGGTCGTCCTGGCGCCCAAGCCGTAAGGGCGACGCCTCGGCGGAAACCCTTAGGGTGGAGCCACCGCAAGGGGAGGGACGGCGATGGCAGCGTTCGAGGGCAAGGTGGCGATCGTCACCGGCGGGGGTTCGGGGATCGGTGAGGCGATCGCGCTGGAGCTGGCGGCGAAGGGCGCCTCGGTAGTCGTGGCGGACATCAACACGGAGGCGGCTGAGCGGGTCACGAGCGCGATCGCCGAGCAGGGGGGTACCGCGAGCGCCCTGCAGCAGGACGTCGCCGTCGCCGCCGACAGCGAGAAGGCGGTCACCCACGCGGTCCAGACGTACGGCGCGCTGCACTACGCCGTGAACAACGCGGGTGTCGGCGGTGAGATGGCTCCGGTCGGCGAGATGGACGTCGACAGCTGGAAGCGGGTCATCGACGTCAACCTCAACGGTGTCTTCTACGGGATGCGCTACCAGATCCCCGAGATGCTGAAGGCAGGGGCGTCGAACTGCGCCATCGTGAACATGGCGTCCATCCACGCAGAGGTCGCTGCCATCGGCTCGTCCGCGTACACGGCGGCCAAGCACGGGGTCGTCGGGCTCACGAAGAACGCGGCGGCCGAGTACGGCCCACAGGGACTGCGCATCAACTCCGTCGGACCCGCGTACATCCGGACGCCGCTGCTCGCCGGACTACCGCCGGAGTTCGAGCAGGTGCTGCTCGGGCGTCACCCCATCGGCCGGCTGGGCCGTCCGGAGGAGGTGTCTCACCTCGTGTGTTTCCTCCTGTCGGACGAGGCCAGCTTCGTCACCGGCAGCTACCACCTCGTGGACGGCGGCTACACGGCCGTCTGACCCAGCCGCGTATGCGGCGAGGGGTCAGCCGCACCAGGGTCGCGACGGCTTGTAGCGCTAGGAGATCCGGCCCACCTCGACGACCTGCACGGGCACGCCGTCCACGGTCTCGGGCAGCTCCGGCGCGTCATGCTCGTCGAGCACGTTGACGCGGACGGCGTAGGAGCTGCGGGCACGTGTCACGCCGACACCGTTGACGCGGACGTCTTTGCCGAGCATCCGCCGGACGTGCTCCTTGGCAGCGCGTGCCGCTGCCCGGTCGGCCCCATCCGTCGTCGCGCTCACGTCTCCAGTGTCGCACCCAACCTGTCGAGCACCACAGCGATCGGCGTGCAGTAGGCGAGCGGGCTCCCGTCCACGCCACCTCGCTCGCTCCCCGCGAACAGGAGGCCGACGGCCTCCATGGTGTCCGGCCGGTACACGAGAGCACCGCTGTCCCCACCGAGAGAGAACGGCCCGGTCGGCCCTCCGACCTCGAGCTGGTCGTCGAACGTCGCCGGGCCGTCCCAGTACTCGACGTCGACGTCGTCCAGCTCGATCGCGGTCACCCGGCCGCGCGTCAGCCCCGTCGTGCGGCCCACCTTCTCGACCTCCACGTCGTGGTCCACTGCAGCCGTGCCGCGCAGCCTGCCGGACGGGTAGTCCAGGCTCACGGCACCGGTCACCGAAGGCGAGAGCAGCGCCACCGCGGCGTCCACCTGGTTGCGGGCCCGGCGCGCCGGGCGTAGGGCCCGCGAGAGCCGAGCCACCTCGTCGCCCGTCGTGCCGCCGTCCAGCGGGCCGGGCTGCAGCACCGGATCACCATCGCGGCCGCGACCGCCGTTCGTGAGCACGTGGCTGTTCGACAGGGCGAACAGACCGTCGGCGTTGGCGAGCCGCACGAAGCCGGCAAGCGTGCCGGCCGTGGCGTCCTTGTGGCCGATGGAGACACCGGGACGCAGAGGTCGGGCCCGCTGCCGCAGCTGCCCCGGATCCCACTCGCCGGCGCCCATCTGGGGCAGGGCAGCGAGATGGTGAACGACGCCCACCTCCCTGGCGTCGACCTCGGGGCCGGCCAGGTCCATCGCCCGTTTGGCCAGGGCGGCAGCAGCGGGGTCGTGGTAGCGGACGGCCACCCCGTACCGTCCCGGACCGAGGACGCTGACGCCCAGGAACGTCGCGCGTGCGGTCTCCGGTCCCAGGCAGTCCGCTGCCTGCCGGCACAGCGACGCCTTCAGCTCGCGTGCCGAGTCGATGTGCATCGGGGTCCCCTCGTCGCCCTCGTTCCGGATTTGCCGCAAGTGTGCCGACAGCCTCCGACACCCGGCGTCCGGAGGCCCGTAGGCTCGCGCGCGTGGCACCCGAGCTGGACGACGAGACGCTGGCATTCGCGCATCGGATGTTCGACCTCGCGCGCTACGGCGGCGCGGAGGAGCTGGCCGCTCAGGTCGACGCAGGGTTGCCGGTCAACCTCACCAACAGCCAGGGGGACACGCTGCTGATCCTGGCGGCGTACCACAAGCAGGCGGACGTCGTCCGCGCCCTGCTCGACCGCGGCGCCGACCTGGACCGGGCCAACGACCGCGGCCAGACCGCCCTCGCCTCTGCCGTGTTCCGGCAGGACGGCGAGATCGTGCAGATGCTGCTCGAGTCCGGCGCCGACCGCACGGCGGGCCGGCAGTCCGCGGTCGCGACGGCGGAGTTCTTCGACCTGCCGGAGATGGTCGCTCTGCTCGAGGGCGGAACCCCCGCCGAGGGCTGAGGCGGGGCCGAGCCACCTCGTGAGCACGGGCAGCGGTTAGCTGCAGCAGCGTCGTGGGGCCCGGCGAAAATCGTTTGACCACGACCAGGCGACGGCGCAGGCTGGTGCCTCGGTCCCGACCTCTCGAGCAGGGGTCCCTGACAAGAAGGAAATGCCATGGCTACCCGGTTGACGCCGGGGCCACGTGGGGGCACCCGGACGGTCGGCTGAACAGGTCGCGGCTTCCTCCCCTCCCTGGCACAAGCCTTCTCGTCCGTCCTGCACGGCGCCGGTCGCCGTGCACCCCTCTCGGAGCACTGCTCGAAATGTCTCACCAAGAATCCGCCGGCTGGTACTCGGACTTCTTCACCGAGCTGCCCAATGCCTTCTGGCGGGCAGCGATGCCACCGGAAACCGCCGCACCCGAGATCGACTTCATCCTTCAGGTGGCGGGCCTCTCACCCGGATCACGGGTTCTGGACGTCGCCTGCGGGAGCGGGCGCCACAGCGTCGAGCTCGCCCGGCGCGGTTTCGACGTCACCGCCCTCGACGTCTCCACCGAGGCGATCGCGCACCTGCGCAGGACCGCCGGCGAGCAGGGACTCGACGTGGACGCCCGTGTCGCCGACATGCGCGACCTGGGCGAGGGTCCGGCCGTCGACCTCGTCCTCTGCATGGGGAACGCGTTCGGGTACCTCGAGCACACGGAGACCGAGCGCCTCCTGGCGAACCTCGCCGAGCACACGAACCCGCACGCCGTTCTGGTCCTGGACTACGGGTTCGCCGCCGAGTCGCTCCTGCCGCACCTGACGCTCGAGGAGCCCCCGATGTCGTTCGGGAGTGTCGAGGCCACCTCGCGCAACGAGTACGACACCGCGGAGAGCCGCTTCCTGACGTCGTTCGTCTTCCGTCGTGGTGACGAGCAGCACTGCGGGACGTCGGTCCAGCACGTCTACACGTCCGGCGAGGTCCGGCGGCTCGTCACCACAGCTGGCTTCGACGACGTCGAGATGTACGGCGGCTTCGAGGGCGAACCGTACCGGCTGGGCAGCCCGCGGCTCCTGCTGGTGGCACGGCGACAGCCACCCGCGCGAAGCGACCCCGACAGCGCGCGGCTCCGCAGTGCCGAGGCCGAGCGGTCGTCGTCCCCTACTCGGTCAGTGATGGCGCGAAGGTCTCGAGCAGGTGCATGGCGGACCGTTCGCTCCCCTGCGGGTCGGCCGCGGGGTTGCCGATCTCGGGGTCGAAGTTGGGGTCGAGGAAGACCTCTGTGACGCCCTGCTCGGCCAGGGTCGCCAGGTCCTGCCGGACCTGCTCGGGGCCGCCGGTGAGGGGCCGACGCTGCCCGTCGCGGTTCCGCACCTCCTGGCCGAGCAGCACCACGCCGCGGACGACGAAACGCAGGTTGGCGTCGTCCCGGCCGACACCGCGGGCGGCGGCTCGCACGACAGCGATGCCCTCGCCGATACGGGTGAGGTCGTGCCGACTCGCGCTGACCCAGCCGTCCGCGATGCG
Source organism: Actinomycetes bacterium (assembly GCA_046566325.1). Classification (GTDB taxonomy): domain Bacteria; phylum Actinomycetota; class Actinomycetes; order Actinomycetales; family BWSM-131; genus BWSM-131. The sequence continues at coordinate 5,413 of JBKHWX010000294.1, forward strand.
GCCCGCCCGCTCCAGGGCGGGTCGCGCCGCGCCGCCGAGCAGCAGCGGCGGGTGCGGACGCTGGACCGGTTTAGGGTCGACCTCCGAGGCGGGAACGCGATAGTGCTTCCCACGGAACTCGACGGGGTCGTCGTCCCAGATCGCCTCGAGACACGCCACGAGCTCCTCGGCGCGCGCGCCGCGCCCCCGCATGGACGCACCCGCAGCCTCGAACTCCTCGGCCGCCCAGCCGATGCCGAGGCCGACGTCCAGACGCCCGTGGCTGACGACGTCCAGGCTGGTCAGCTGCTTGGCGAGGACGATCGGCGCGTAGTACGGCGCGTTGACGACGGCGACGCCGAGCCGCACGCGGTCGGTGACGGCCGCGACGTAGGCGAGCGTGACCAACGGGTCATGGACGGAGCGGTACATCGGTCCCCAGTCGGCGCCGAGCGGGTGCAGCAGCCGTTGGAAGGTCCAGAGCGACCGGTAGCCGGCCTGCTCCGCGGCGCGCGCGACCCGGACCATCGCCTCCGGCGTCGCCCACGGCCCGGACACGGGCAGTGCGAAGCCCAGCTCCGGCAAGGACGAGGTCATGCGGACAGCCTGTCGTGTCGGGCGAGCGCGCGCTGGTCCGCTCACGCCTTCCCCTGGTGCCTCTCCTCGGGCGGCGCCAGGGGGCCGTCGACCGCGTCGAGGTCGTCGAAGGCCGCCGCGGCGGCTGCGACCGCTGCCTTGTCGACCGGTCCGAGCCGGGCATCCCCCTCGGCGAGCAGCCGGCGCAGGGCCGCCGCTCGGGCTCTGCGGTCAACCTCCTCGGGACAGTGCGGAGTTGACGACGAACGAGAGCGCCTCGGCGCCGAGCGACTGGACAGCGTCGACCAGCTCCTCATCCACCGTCACGGTGATCTTCCTCTTCGCCATGCTTCGACAGTACTTTCGATGTGGACCGAGTGAGGCTGCGAATCCACTGTCGGACGCCCGTGGCAGGCTGACGACATGCCTCGAGGGACCATCCCTCACCGCGACCTGGAGGAGCCTGTGCTGCCTGCCGACAACCCCTTCGCCGCTCCGAGCCCGCTCGAGTACGAGCTGCCGCAGTTCGACCTGATCCGTGAGGAGCACTACCGGCCGGCCTTCGAGGCGGGAATGGCGGAGCACCTGACGGAGGTCGAGGCCATCGCGTCCGGCGACGAGGAGCCGACCTTCGCCGACACGCTCGAGGCGCTCGAGCGCTCTGGCCAGCTGCTCGGCCGCGTCGGCAACGTCTTCTTCAACCTCTCCGGCTCCGACTCGACGGAGGGCATCCGTGCCATCGAAGCCGAGATGGCGCCGAAGCTCGCCGCGCACCACGACGCCGTCGTGCTCAACCCCAAGCTGTTCGCGCGCATCGACGCCCTCTACCGCCGCCGGGAAGACCTGGATCTCGACGGCGAGCAGCTGCGGCTGCTGGAGCGGTACCACACCGACTTCGTGCGAGCAGGCGCCGCTCTCGGCGAGGACGACCAGGCACGGCTGCGCAGCCTCAACGAGGAGCTGTCCGAGCTGACGACCGCGTTCTCGAACCATCTGCTCGCGGACACCAACGACTCCGCCGTGCACGTGCTGGACCGGTCGGAGCTCGAAGGCCTCTCGGACGACGCCGTCGCGGCCGCCGAGCTCGCCGCGAAGGCTCGTGGTCTCGACTCCGGCTACCTGATCACGCTGACCCTGAACACCGGGCAGCCGGTGCTCGCCTCGCTGCGGAACCGGGAGCTGCGCCGGCGGGTGCACGAGGCGTCCGTCAGGCGCGGTGCACGCGGCAACGAGCACGACACCCGCGAGACCCTCGCCCGGATCGTGGCGCTGCGCGCGGAGCGGGCGAAGCTGCTGGGCTACGAGCACCACGCCGCCTACGTCGCGGAGGACGAGACGGCCGGGTCGGTCGGGGCCATCTCCGACATGCTCGGCCGCCTGGTCGCCCCCGCCGTGGCGAACGCCGAGCGGGAGGCCGGCGACCTGGAGCGGGCGCTCCTCGCCGACGGCGAGGAGGGACCGCTCCAGCCGTGGGACTGGGCCTACTACGCCGAGAAGGTCAAGGCGGAGCGGTTCGAGGTGGACGACGCGGCGCTGCGGCCGTACTTCGAGATCGACCGGGTGCTGCG
>JBKHWX010000295.1:0-9740 GCA_046566325.1 Actinomycetes bacterium
GTGAGCGATGGCGAGACGCCGGTCGCCTGGACCGGTGGCACCTTCGGCGAGCGGGGCGTGTGCGTGCTGGCGCCGAACGCCGGGGTGATGACGCTCGACGGCACGAACACCTGGGTGCTGCACGAGCCCGGGTCGCCGGAGGCGGTCGTCGTCGACCCCGGCCCGGGGGACGCCGGCCACCTGCGCCGGGTGCTGGCCGTCGTCTCGGAGCGCGGGGCGAGGGTGCGCGAGGTGCTGCTGACGCACGGTCACCTCGACCACAGCGAGGGCGCGGTCGAGCTCGCCGAGCTGTCGGGGGCACGGAGGGTGCGGGCGCTGGACCCGGCCCACCGGCTCGGGTCGGAGGGCCTCGGAGCGGGGGACGTCGTGGCCGTGGGGTCAGCCGCTCTGAGCGTGGTCGCCACCCCGGGTCACACCGCGGACTCGCTGTCGTTCGTGTTCTCGGGCGACCCGGCGGTGCCCGCCGCCCTGCTGACCGGCGACACGGTGCTCGGCAGGGGGACGACGGTGATAGCCCACCCCGACGGACAGCTCGGGGCGTACCTCGACTCGCTCTGCACCCTGCGGGACCTCGCGGAGTCCGTGGCCGGGACGGCCGTATGGCCCGGGCACGGCCCGGTGCTCGAGGACGCGGTGGGCGTGCTCGATGCCTACCTGCGGCACCGGGAGGAGCGGCTCGACCAGGTCCGGGCCGCGCTCGCCGCCGGCGCCGGCACCGCCCACGAGGTCGTCGAGCGCGTCTACGCGGACGTCGACCGGTCGCTCTGGCCCGCGGCCGAGCTGAGCGTGCGGGCGCAGCTGGACTACCTGCGCGCAGGGAGGTAGGTGCTCGAGGGGGACCCTAGCTCGAGGGGACCGGAGGAGCGCTCGGTCAGCGCGCCCGGCGTTGCAGGCGCTCGACGTCGATCAGGACGACGGCCCGCGCCTCGAGGCGGAGCCAGCCGCGGGTCGCGAAGTCCGCGAGGGCCTTGTTGACCGTCTCGCGGGACGCCCCGACGAGCTGGGCCAGCTCCTCCTGGGTGAGCTCGTGGGCGACGAGGATGCCTTGCTCGGTCGGCTCGCCGAAGCGGCGGGACAGGTCCAGAAGGGCCTTCGCGACACGTCCGGGGACGTCGGAGAACACGAGGTCGGCGAGGTTCTCGTTGGTCCGGCGCAGTCGCTGGGCGAGGGCCTGCAGCAGGTGCCGCGCGACGTCCGGGCGGCCGGACAGCCATGTCTGCAGGTCGGCGTTGCCGAGGCCGACGAGCTGGGCGTCCGAGACCGCCGTGGCGGTCGCCGTCCGCGGCCCGGGGTCGAAGAGGGAGAGCTCGCCGAACATCTCGCCGGGGCCGAGCACGGCGACGAGGTTCTCCCGCCCGTCGACCGACGAGCGGCCCAGCTTGATCTTGCCCTCCGTGATCACGTACAGCCGGTCGCCCGGCTCGCCCTCCTTGAAGAGGGCGGCGCCACGAGGCAGCTCCACCTGCTCCATGGAGGCCAGCAGGGCGGCTGCGGCCTCGTCGTCCAGCGGGGCGAACAGCGGCGCTCGACGCACGACCTCGTCGTCCACGTGTCCTCCTCCAGCTCCGGCGGCCTGGGCGGACCCGCCAGTTCCGAGCGAACCACGGTGAAGTCTGCCCCACCTGTCGGGGTTCCGACGACCTGACCGACGGACCGAGACGCTCCTCGGCGCGCCGACCGTCCGGGCCCGCCACCATCGTGGAACCACGCGTTCGGCCTACGCCGTTCGGCGTACGGCAGCAGGTGTTGCTCGTCCCGGCCGGTGGCTCAGGCCGGGTGACCTAGGCTTCGTGTGTGGCCGAGAGCAGGACCGTCCCCCGCAGACGGAGGCGTGGGACCGAGACGCAGATCGGTCTGAAGCGGCGCGCTCGGCGCATGCACCGGGTGCTCGCCGACCGGTACCCCGACGCTCACTGCGAGCTCGACTTCACGAGCCCGCTCGAGCTGCTCGTCGCGACGATCCTGTCGGCCCAGAGCACCGACGCACGCGTCAACATCGTCACGCCGACGCTGTTCGCGAAGTACCCGGACGCGGCGGCCTACGCCGGGGCCGACCGAGCTGAGCTGGAGGACCTGATCCGCTCCACCGGCTTCTTCCGCGCCAAGTCCGACGCGTTGAGAAAGCTCGGGGCGAAGCTGGTCGAGGACTTCGACGGCGAGGTCCCCGGCACGCTGGACCAGCTCGTCACCCTGCCCGGAGTGGGGCGCAAGACGGCCAACGTCGTCCTGGGCAACGCGTTCGGCGTCCCCGGGATCACGGTCGACACGCACTTCGGGCGGCTCGTCCGTCGGTTCGGCTGGACCGACGACGAGGACCCGGTCAAGGTCGAGCACGCGGTCGGCGCGCTGTTCGAGAAGCGCGACTGGACGATGCTCTCCCACCGGGTGATCTTCCACGGCCGGCGCACCTGCCACGCCCGGCGCCCGGCCTGCGGCGCGTGCCCGGTCGCGGTCGACTGCCCCTCCTACGGCATCGGCGAGACCGACCCGCACAAGGCCGCGAAGCTGCTGAAGTACGAGCTCGCCGTGGACGAGACCGCGGCGGAGGCGGCTGACGACGCGGCCGACGCGGCGGACGTTCCGGAGGACCAGCGATCGGTGGCGGACGGGCCGTGAGCGGCGCCGCCAAGAGGCGGTGGGACGCGCGTTCCGTCGCTCTCCCGGAGTGGGTGCGCGGCATCGAGGAGGTCCTGCCGTCCGTCCGCCCGGGGCAGCTGAGCCGCCTCCGACCGCCGGTCGACGCGACGACCCGGCCTGCCGCCGTCCTGATGCTCTTCAGCGGCGTGGCGCGGCAGGACGGCGACGTGCTGCTGATCGAGCGCGCCTCGACGCTGCGCTCCCACCCGGGCCAGGCGGCCTTCCCTGGAGGAGCCCTCGACCCCGACGACCGCACCGCCGAGGACGCCGCGCTGCGCGAGGCCGAGGAGGAGACGGGGCTGCGGCCGAAGGACGTGCTCGTGCTCGGCACGCTCCCGTCGTTGTGGGTGCCCGTCTCCGGGTTCAGCGTCACCCCGGTCGTCGCGTGGATGCCGGAGCCCGCGCCCGTGCGGGTCCGCGACGCCGCGGAGGTGGCGCGGGTGCAGTGGCTGCGGCTCGACGCGCTGCTCGACCCGCGCCACCGGTTCAGCACCCGGCACCCGAGCGGCTACGTGGGGCCGGCGTTCGACGTCGACGGGATGTTCGTCTGGGGTTTCACCGCCGGCCTGCTCTCACGGCTGCTGGACGTGGCGGGGCTGACCGTCCCGTGGGACGCGACACGTCTGGAGCCGCTCCCCGAGCGGTACCTGGCGCCGGCGCCCGCGCGGCAACGGATCGAGGACGAGAGCGGGGTGGAGCCGTGAACGGCGGCACGCTCCTCGACGTCCTGCTCGTGGTCCTCCTGGTCGCCTACACGGCCGGCGGGGTCCGGCGCGGCTTCGTCTACGGCTCGCTGTCCCTGTTCGGGTTCGTGGCCGGGGGGGTCGTGGGCCTGCTGCTGCTGCCCCACCTCGTCTCCCTGCTCGAGGACGGCGGCAGGTTGCCGGCGCTGCTCCGGCCCGGTCTCGGGCGGCTCGCCCTGGTCGTCCTCGTGGTGCTCGTGCTCGCGTGGGCCGGCCAGCTCGTGGGGTCGCTGCTGGGCCGGCAGCTCCGCGATCGCGTCACCTGGCGCCCGGCCCGCGTGCTCGACAAGGTGCTGGGCGCCGTGGCGGCCCTCGCGGCCGTCGCGCTGCTGACCTGGTTCGTGGCCGGTGCGCTGCGGGCCCTGCCGTCGCCGGCGGTGTCGCGGGCGGTCACGAACTCCCGGGTGGTCCAGGCGGTCGACGCCGTCGTGCCGTCCGGCGTGGACCGGTTGGCCCATGCGCTGCAGCGGCTGATGCAGAGCCAGGGCTTCCCCAAGGTCTTCGACGGGATCAGCCCGGAGGTCATCCTTCCCGTCGACCCGCCGCGTGCCGACGAGGTGACCGGGGCTGCGGCGGTCGCGGCCGACAGCACCGTCAAGATCACCGGCCTCGCCGCGGACTGCGACCGGCGCCAGGAGGGGAGCGGGTTCGTCGTCGCGCCCGAGCGCGTCGTCACCAACGCCCACGTCGTCGCCGGGGTCGACACCCCCTACGTCCGGGTCGGCGGCGACGGTCCCAAGCTGCGGGGCCAGGTCGTCCTGCTGGACGTCGACCTCGACCTTGCCGTGGTCGCCGTCCCCGGTCTCGACGCGCAGCCGCTCCCGCTCGGCACCGACCAGCACCGTGGAGCCCCCGTCGTGGTGGCGGGGTACCCGCTCGACGGGCCGTACACCGCAGAGCCTGCACGCGTCCGGCAGGTGCTGACCGCGAGCGGCGAGGACATCTACGGGCAGCCGGGCGTCGACCGGCGGGTGTACTCGCTCTACGCCGACGTCGAGCCCGGCAACTCCGGTGGGCCCCTCCTGGACCCGGAGGGGCGGCTCGTCGGGGTCGTCTTCGCGAAGTCGCTGGACGACGCCCAGACGGGGTACGCGCTCACCCTCGCCCAGTCGCTGCCCGTGCTGCAGCAGGCGCCGCGCCTGACGAGGGCGGTGGACAGCGGACGGTGCCCGGTCGGGTGACCGGGCAGTTCGTCACGGGAGGGCGTCGAGCCAGTCCAGCAGCAGGCGGGTGGTCGCCTGAGGTGCCTCCTCGGCGGGAAAGTGCCCGACGGCGTCCAGCAGCTCGAAGCGGTACGGGCCACGGGCCCAGCGGGACGACCGCCTCGCCCGGCTCGGAAGGGGTCGACGGTCGAGGGCTCCCGCGACGTGCAGCACCGGCACGGTCACGGGACGGCGTACCCGCGACCTGAACCTGCGCCCGTCCTGTCGGGGGAGGGAGCGGACACCCCAGCGGTAGTACTCCATCGCGCTGTGGGCGACGAACGGGATGCGGACGGCCTCCTCGTAGCACCGGGCCTCGTCCTCCGACGGCCAGCCGGGTCCGGACCATCCGGACAGGAGCTCGGTGACGCGGCCGGGCTGGACGAGCTGCCGCTCGGGCAGCATCGGGACCTGGAAGGCGGCGACGTGACCGAGTCCCGGCAGCTGGGCCGGGTCGCGCAGGGCCGTGTACGCCTGCAGAGGGTGCGCGGCGGACAGGACGGCGACGGCACGGGTCGTGCGGGCCGCGAGGGCCGGGGCGGACCATGCGACCCAGCCCCCGATGTCCGACCCGACGACGACGGCGTCGGTCGCTCCGAGGCTGCGGACGACGCCCGCCACGTCGGCCGCCGAGGTCAGGGTGTCGTAGCCGCGCGGCGGCTTGTCGCTTGCGCCGAACCCTCGCAGGTCCATGGCGGCGGCGCGGTAGCCCGCGGAGCCGAGCGCGGTGAGCTGGTGCCGCCAGGCCCACCAGAACTGCGGGAACCCGTGGAGCAGGAGCACCAGGGGTCGGTCGGGACGTGGGGAGTCCGGCTCGACCTCGGCGACGTGGAACCGCGCGCCGTTGGCGGCGACGAACCGGTGGTGCCACGGCCCGTCGACGAGGACCGTCTCGACGTCGACGGTCAGTGCCGTCCTTTGAGCGCGGCGATCGTCTGCTTGGCGGTGCTGATGGTCCGCTCCGGCGGCCCGACCTTCGAGAGCCGGCCCTTGCCGACCAGGGCGAGGATGCCGGCGATGACCGCGAGCACCGCGAAGATGATGAGGAACGACAGCCACTCGGCGAGGCCCGCGGCGACCAGGCCGTAGACGGCCGCGAAGCAGAGCAGGAGGAACGCGACTGCGCCGAAGAACCCCGCGGCGGCCAGCATGCCCGCGCCGATGCCTCCCTGCGTGGCGTCGCGCTTGAGCTCGGTCTTCGCCAGGGCGACCTCGTGCCGCACCAGCTCGGAGAGGTCCTGGACGGCATCGGCGACGAGCTGCCCGATGGTGCGCTCCTGCGTCACGGTGTGACTCCCTCCAGCCCGGGCGGTGGCTCCGCTGACCGGCGCCGACCACCTGCTCACCGCGGCGCCGTCCCCGACCGTCGCCGCTTGATCGCCCCCGAGACTAGTGGTCGGAGGGGGACTGCTCCTGGTCGGACGCGGCGTCCAGCTGTCGGTAGACGCGGTTTCGCGCCCGCAGGACGACCGATGCGAGCACGGCCGCGAGGAGGGAGCCGGCGAGCACGGCGACCTTCGCCGCGTCGTCCCGAGGGCTGCCGGCGCCGAAGGCCAGCTCGCCGATGAGCAGCGACACGGTGAAGCCGATGCCCGCGAGGAGGGACACGCCCGCGAGGTCGCTCCAGGCCAGGGACTCGTCCAGCTCGGCGCGGGTGAACCGGGCGGTGGCCCAGGCTCCGCCGAGCACTCCCACGGCCTTGCCGACGACGAGAGCGACGACGACGGCCAGGAAGACGGGGTCCCGCACGGCCGCCGACAGGCCGCCGCCGACCAGCGTCACCCCCGCCGAGAAGAGCGCGAAGAGGGGCACGGCCACTCCGGCGGACAGGGGCCGGAGGCGGTGCTCCAGGCGCTCGCCGACGGAGGAGGTCTCGCCGGCCCGGAGCCGCACGGGGACGACCAGGCCGAGCAGCACGCCGGCGACCGTGGCGTGCACACCCGACTGGTGCACGAGTGCCCAGGTGAGCACGGCGAGCGGGACGAGCAGCCACCAGGAGGTGCGCCGCCGCTGCACCGCGAGGGCGAACAGGACGAGGGGGACCAGCGCCCCGAGCAGCGACGCGAGGGAGAGGTCGCGGCTGTAGAAGATGGCGATGATCACGATCGCCACGAGGTCGTCGACGACGGCGAGCGTGAGCAGGAACGCCCGCAGGGCGCCCGGCAGGTGGCTCCCGAGAACGGCGAGGACTGCGAGGGCGAACGCGATGTCGGTCGCGGTCGGAATGGCCCAGCCGGCGAGCGCGGCCGGGTCCGTGCGCGCGAGCGCGACGTAGAGCAGTGCGGGCAGGCACACCCCGGCGAGGGCCGCCGCCACCGGGACGGCGGCCCGGCGCGGGTCGCGGAGGTCCCCGACGACGAGCTCGCGCTTCAGCTCCACACCGGCGACGAAGAAGAAGACGGCGAGCAGGCCGTCGGCGGCCCAGGCCTGCAGCGGCAGGGCGAGGTGCAGGGACGCCGGCCCGAGCGTCAGCTCGCGCAGGGCCTGGTAGCCCTGCCGCCACGGCGAGTTGGCCCATAGCAGCGCGACCACGGCGCCGGCCAGCAGCAGGATGCCGCCGACCGTCTCGGTTCGCAGGGCCTCGGCCAGGAGGCGAGCCTCCGGCCAGCTGGGGCGCGAGAACAGCCGGGTACGGCCAGGAGGAGGTACCGCCCGCTTGCGGGGGGACGTTGGCATGGGACTCCGGGATCGTCGAGGGGTCGCGGGCATCGATCGCCGACCAGACTTCCCGGCACTCCGTTCGCTCGAGTGTAGTGCCGTCAGTGCGGGTGATGGCCAAGGCGGTTCCGTGTGAGGCGACACATGCACCGACCGTGCCGTCAGCGGACCCTTTCCCGGGTTCTGCTGAGCGGACGTGGGCAGACTGAGTGGCATGGGCAAGAAGCCACAGCACGAGACCTTCGCGGAGCTGGTCAAGGCGCTGGACAGGCAGGAGGTCAGCAGCACCAAACCGCGGAGACCGGGCCTGTACGGACGCGATCAGCTGGTGGACCGGGAGGGGCACACGTACACGCGCGTGGCTGCCGTCTCGGCGGAGCAGGCCCAGGAGTTGGCGAAGGCCGGCGCTCGAGTCGTGTACGACCCTTGTGGCTGTGGCGGATACTGCGGAATGACCTGGTTCGACCGTGAATCGGTCCAGCGCCTGGCGGCTGCTGGGCCTCCCGTCATGGGCCGGAAGCGCGGCTGGATCTCGCATTGGCGAGCGGAGGGCGGTGAGGCTTACCTGCTCGTCGAGGACGACGTACGTTGGGGCGACTTGCTCGACTGATGGGTGAACGGGGTCCCGGACCTTTACCCCAGCCAAGCGCGTGCGTTCGGTGCTCGAGGCACTCGACGCCGGCGCGTGGGGCAGCGGTGCATAGGTGCCGATCTCCTGGGTCGCCGGTCGTCTCCGTAGCGCCTGCGGTTGTATCGCTGTCACCTGTAGTACCGCCAGAACAGGTACGGGAAGCACAGGGTGACGGTCACGGCGGTCACGACGAGCCCGTACTTCGTGAAGTGCCAGAAGCTGATCGGGTGGCCGTTGCGGGCGGCGATTCCCGTGATCACGACGTTCGCGCTGGCGCCGACCGCGGTCGCGTTGCCGCCGAGGTCGGCGCCGAGGGCCAGAGCCCACCAGAGAGCGTGTGCCCCGGGTGCGCCGTCCGACGCCTTGACCAGGTCGCTCACCAGCGGCGCCATCGTCGCGACGTACGGGATGTTGTCGACGACGGCCGACAGCACCGCCGAGCCGAAGAGCATCCCCGCGGACGCGGCCAGATAGCGGTCGCCGACGGCGCGCGTCGCCAGCTGCCCGAGCTGCTCGATCACGCCCACGTGCACCAGGGAGCCGACCATGATGAACAGCCCGGCGAAGAAGACGAGGGTCTCCCACTCGACGTCCGCCAGGTAGCGCCTGCTCGGCAGCCCCGACACGGCGACGGCGACACCCGCGCCGAGCAGCGCCACGACCGAGGGCTCGACGGAGAGCACGGAGTGCAGCACGAACCCGGCGAGAACGAGCACGAGGACGACGAGCGTTCGTGCGAGGAGCCGGGGGTCGGAGATCGCCTCGCGCTCCTCGAGGGCCATCACCCTGGCGGCCCGCTCGGGGTCGTAGGTCATGGTCCGACCCCAGAGCAGCTTGCAGAGCAGCACGAACACCGCGAGCAGAACCAGGATGATCGGGGTGAGGTGCGCCAGGAAGTCGTTGAAGGTCAAGCCCGCACGGCTCGCGATGATGATGTTGGGCGGGTCGCCGATCAGCGTTGCGGTACCCCCGATGTTGCTGGCCATCGCCTCGGCGAGCAGGTACGGGACGGGGTCGGTGCCGAGGCGCTCGCAGACGAGCAGCGTGACCGGTGCGACGAGCAGCACGGTGGTGACGTTGTCGAGCAGGGCCGACGCTCCCGCTGTGATCAGCACGAGCATGACCATCATCCGGAACGGCTTCGCCTTCGCCTTCTTCGCCGCCCAGATGGCGAGGAACTCGAAGACGCCGGTCTGACGGAGCACGCCGACGAGGACCATCATCCCGAGGAGCAGGAAGATGACGTTCCAGTCGATGCCCGTGTCCGGGGAGAAGAACGCCGACTGCGCGCCCGTCGCACCGATCGCGAGCAGAACGCCGGCCCCGCCCAGGGCGGCCGCGACGCGCGGGATCTTCTCGGTGGCGATGAAGACGTAGGCGCCCACGAAGACGACGACCGCGAGCACGGCCTGCAGCGTCACGCCGACGGCTCCTGGGTCCGGCGTCGCCGGAGGCGTCGTCCTGGCCGAACAGGTCGTCCTGCAGGCGCCGCCGGACTCCCGGCGTCGACCCGCCTGCGGCGGCAGCGATCGCGGCCATCGTCCGCGAGAAGGAGATGGCGCCGTGGTAACGGTTCTCCTTGTCCCGCACCAGGATCACCGGCGAGTGCGACGCGAGCATCGCCATCGCGACCTCGACGAGCGTGTCCTGCGGCTGCACGGACGGCAGGTCGCGGGCGGTCACCTCCGGGTCGTCGAGGACGTCGGCGACCGTCGCCTCCCCGAGATGCGCGCAGAGCTCCTCGGCCCCCGCCTCGTCGTAGACGTGGGCCAGCGACGGGTCGTCGCGCACGTACTTGGGGATGACCGGGCGCAACAGGTTGGTCGCGGGGACGACGGCCACGGGTACGCCGTCGTCGTCCGCCACGAC
>JBKHWX010000296.1:0-8900 GCA_046566325.1 Actinomycetes bacterium
CGGACGACGGCGTGGGTCGCGTGGTGCGCGGTGCGGTCCGCGTCGTGGCCGAGTCGGACCATCTCGCGGCAGACGGTGGCCGCCTCCTGGGCGCCGCACCACGCCAGGCTCTGGCCCGGCTGCACACGGCCGCAGCGGCCGACCTTGTCGCCTCGGACCAGCTGGGCCGGCCTCGGCAGGAGCAGGAGGCACCGGTCGACGACACCGTCCTGGCCGGCGTCCCCGCCCCGACCGGTGCGGCTCTCGCCAGCCGGCTCGCGGCCCTGGTCTCGGTGGTCACGTCCTCGTCGGCTGCCCCTGCGCTGGTGCTGGCCGCTGTGGCGCACGCCGAGGTGCTCCTGGTGCGGCCGTTCGTCGCGGGCAACGGGATCGTCGCGCGCGGGCTCTCCCGCGCGGTGGTGATCGGCCGTGGGCTCGACCCGATGGGTGCGGCGGTGCCCGAGCTCGCCCTGCTCGCCGACCCTGCGGGCTACCGCTGCGGGCTGGACGGCTACCGGTCCGGTACCCCTGAGGGCGTGGCGGCCTGGCTGCGGTTCGCGGCGGAGACCGTGGTGAAGGGAGCCGAGCAGGGAACGCAGGTGGCCGATGCCGTGCTCGTCGGCCGGCTGCCGCAGGAGGGGTGACGGGTCTACGGGCGTGACAGCGCCGCCGTCCCGTCAGTGACCGCCGTCCCGTCAGTGACAGACCAGGGCGACAGACCGCGCGAGCCATCCGGCGACGGTCGTCGGGGAGTCGCCCGACACCGACCCCCAGCTGTCCCCGTCGACGTCCATCTGGAGGTCCTCGCCGGCCGCAGCCCGCTGCGCCGCATCCGTGCACCGGTCCACGTGGACGGCGAGGAGCAGGAACGCCGTATGCCGTGCCGGGACGGTCACCGGGCTCGCGGGCTGCGTCACGATCCGCGTCCCGGCCGGTCCCGTGAAGCTCACGGTGATCGGCTTGTCGGAGGCGTTCCGCAGCTGCATCGACAGCGTGCCGTCGTCCCTGGCCGACAGCGCCCAGAGATCCACCTGGGCGGGTCCCCCCCGTGCCGAGCACAACCAGCTGATGCTGTCGAAGGGGTTCGCAGAGAAGAGCTCGTCGACCAGGCTCGCCGCCGGCACCGTGCGGGTCCGGTCGTCGAGCGTCCTGACCGTCAGGTCCAGCGCGCGCGGCTGCGGGTGGTGGCAGTCGAGGCGAAGCTGAGCCGGTACGCGGACCGTGGTTCCGGCTGGCACCTCGGTCGCCTCCCGCACGCCGATCGTGGAGCCGCGGCTGTCGGCGAACGAGGCTCCGGTCACCTCGAGCGAGTCCTGGCCCCCGTTGTAGACGAGGAGGTTGAGGTTCAGCAGCCCGTTCTCCATGTCGACGCTGCCCTCGTTCTGTCGCAGCTCGAACTCGGCCAGAAGCCGGACGGCGGCCATCCGCTCGCTCTCGTGCTGGCGCTGCAGGACCCCGGTCGTCACGGCTGTTGCCACCAGGGCGCCGGCGGCGAAGGCGGCCAGGACGGTCCAGCGGGAACCTCTCCATCCGGGGAAGCGCGGCGGGGGCGACCTGTCTGGGGGCCGAGGCTCGGGGGTTGCGCCGGCGCGTGTCTCGGCCGACGTGACGACGGGAGTGAGCTGGAGCGACGCGGCGCGCGCGAGCGGTGGAGCGGGCGGCTCGACGCCGGTCCCCGCCTCGCCGAGGACCTCACGGCTCATCGCGTCCTCTCGAGCCTGCTGCCAGACCCACCGGTGCAGAGGCGCTCGGCCTCACCCGGCGGGCGAGACCGCCGACACGACGACGGCGCCCCCTCGGGGACGCCGCCGCCGGCGCGATGCTGCCGGTTACCAAGCGTGCACTGCGTGTGCCTCCCGAGGCTGACGCCTCGGTCAGCTGGGTCCCTACGAGGACTGGCCGCGCGTGGGTACCTGCTGCATCGCCCGGTTCCGCATCCCGGTCACCCGGGACGAAGACCCTTGTGCCCTTATTACCCCGTCCGGGGCCTGATGTGAAGACCTTCAGGGCCGAACTGCTTTCCGGCGTCCCGGGCGCGCTGTAGAGTCGTTGGTTGCCGGTCCGTCCTTCCCCCTGGGCGTCGAACGGCGCTTGTCCGGCTCCACCCCCCCCGAGCCGGCAGGAGGCGGCCCCCGCGCTTCGGCGCGGGGGCCGTCGTCGTTGGAGAGCCGTGCGACCGACCGCCCTCGCTCGCGTGCGGCAGCGCGCGGGACGTCCCGTCCACAGGCCGGGCAGGAGTCCTCGTCGTCCACAGGGAACCCCGACGGTCGTGGCGGCCGTGCCCCGTCCCTCGTCGAATAGCCGCCTGAGCGGAGAGGGACCCGGCGGGAGGGCGGAACCACTGTGGCGACGGAGACGACGGCTGATGTCGTGCTGCTGACGGAGCGGAGCGACCTTGCGGAAGCGGTCACGCCGCTCGTCGCCGCGATCGGGCTCGAGGTGCGCGTGGAGCCAGACGTGGAGAGTGGCTCGCGGCGCTGGCTCGACAGCTCTCTGGTCCTGCTCGGCGAGGACGTCGCCTATCGAGGGCTGCCCGGACGGCGCCCTGGCGTCGTCCTCGTGGGGGCCGGGGAGGTGGGCGACCGGTTCTGGCGCGCGGCGCTGAGTCTCGGCGCCGAGCACGCGGTGGTGCTCCCCCGTGACGAGCAGTGGTTGCTGCAGCGGCTCGCGGCGCTTGCGGACCCCGTGGACCGCGGTGGAACGGTCGTCGCCGTCGTTGCCGGCGCCGGCGGGGCGGGCGCGTCGACGTTCGGCGCGTCCCTCGCCACGAGCGGGAGGGACGTGCCGGCGATGCTGGTCGACCTGGACCCGCTCGGCGCCGGAGTGGACGTCCTCCTCGGCGGCGAGCGCGTCCCGGGCCTTCGCTGGCCGGACCTGCACCAGCTGAGCGGGCCGGTGCGGGCCGCCACGCTGTCCGACGCGCTGCCCTCCATCGGGCAGACGGCGCTGGTCGCGTGGGGCAGCGAGCTGCCACGGCTCGAGCCCACACCGGACGCCGTCGAGTCGGTGCTCGACGCCGGCCGACGCCACCACGACCTTGTCGTCGTCGACCTGGCGAGGATGCGCACGCCGGCAACGGTCGCAGCTCTCGTGCACACCGACGTCCTCGTGCTCGTCGCCCCTGGGTCGGTGCCCGGAGCGCTCTCTGCGCGCGCCCTGCTGGCGGACCTGCGTCCGCTGGTCGCAGACGTCCGGCTCGTGGTCAGAACACGGTCGACCGGGCCGAGGGTCGGACCTGAGCACGTCGCAGAGGCGGTCGGCCTTCCGCTGTACGCGGGGCTGCCGACGGAGCGGGGCGTGGCGGCGTCGCTCGAGCGCGGCGAGCTGACGGGCGGACGGCGTCTGCGGCGGCTCTGCCGGTCTCTGGCAGCCGAGCTGGGTGCCGGTCGCACGGAGCCGGTCCGGGTGGTGGCATGACAGGTCGACGGGGCAGGCCGTCGGCGGTCTTGCTCGACCAGGTCCGGGACACGCTGGCGGGAACGGTCGCCGTCCCCGGCGCCGCGTCGTTCGCTGCGGCTCTCGAGGCGGACCCTCGACCGCTCGGAGCCGGGGGCGTCCTCGCCAGCGTCGGAGCGGTCAGCGCGGAGCTCGTCGGCGCGGGCCCGCTCCAGCGGCTTCTCGACGAGCCCGGCGTGACGGACGTTCTCGTCAACGGTCACGAGCAGGTCTGGGTCGACCGCGGCGACGGGCTGTGCCGGGTCCACGTCAGTCTGGAGGGCGAGCAGGAGCTGCGGGCGCTCGCGGTCCGGCTCGCCGCAGCGACGGGCCGCCGTCTCGACGAGGCGAACCCGTACGTCGACGCCCGGCTGCCGGACGGCTCCCGCCTGCATGCCGTTCTTCCGCCGCTGTCGCCGGCCGGAACGCTGCTGTCCCTGCGTGTTACGTCCAAGCGCACCTTCGCGCTGCGGGACCTCGTCGCGCTCGGATCGGTACCTCTGGAGTGGGTACCCGTCCTGACTCGGGTGGTCCGTGGCCGGCTGTCCTTCCTGGTGTCGGGTGGGACGGGTTCGGGGAAGACCACCGTCCTCTCCACCCTGCTCGGGCTGGCCGATCCCGCGGACCGGGTGCTGCTGGTCGAGGACGCCGCCGAGCTGCGGCCGGACCTGCCCCATGTCGTCCGGTTGGAGGCGAGGCACGGGAACGTCGAGGCCGCCGGCGAGGTCACGCAGCAGGAGCTGGTGCGCCAGGCGCTGCGGATGCGGCCGGACCGGATCGTGGTCGGGGAGTGCCGGGGCGAGGAGGTGCGGGACCTGCTCGCGGCGTTGAACACCGGCCACGAGGGCGGCTGCGGGACGGTGCACGCGAACGCCGCTCGGGATGTTCCGGCTCGCCTGGACGCGCTCGGCGCACTTGCGGGGATGGACCGTGTGGCCGTGGCGACCCAAGCTGCGAGCGCGCTGGACGTCGTCCTGCACCTCGAGCGCCGCGCAGGGCGCCGACGTCTGGTCGAGGTGGGGGTGGTCGCCCGCAAGGGAGAGGCGGTCGCGGTCGAGCCCGCCCTCGTGTGGCCGGACGCCACGGCACCGCCGGTGAAGGCGGAGGCGTGGCCCTCGCTCGAGGCGAAGCTGACGGCCCGCGAGCCGTTCGGGGCGCAGGTGTGATCGCGCTGCTGGTCGCCACGCTCGTCCTCGTGGGGGTTCTCCTGGCCGTTCCGGACCCTTCTCGGCGGCTACGGCGTCTGTCGGCGCCTCCAGTGACTGCCGGGACGCCGCGTGGCGACGGGCCGACGGGAACGTCCTGGATGCGTGGGGTGCGAGCAGTCGTGGAGGGACGACCGTCTTCCGGGCATGCCGTCGCCGACGAGGCCGTCCGCATGGTCGCCGAGCTGGGGGCCCTGCTGCGTGCCGGGCTGCCCTCGCATCAGGTCTGGTCGTACCTGCCCGCGACGTCTCTACCGGACGGCAAATCCGAGACCGGCCCAGGTCGTCAGCCACGGGGACCAGCTCGACGCAGTCACCGGCTCGAGCTCGGCTGGGACCTGCTGCTGCGGGAGGCCGAGCGCGCATCTCGACAGGGTCGAAGCGTGGGGGCGGTACTGCGGGCGGGAGCGCCGTCCTGCGCACCTCAGGTTCGCGGAGTCGCCAGGAGCCTGGCGGCCGCCTGGGACGTGAGCGAACGAACTGGGGCCTCGGCAGCCGCCGTGCTGGACCGGCTCGCGGAGGCGTTGAGAGCCGAGGCCGAGGCTCGTGGCGCCCGCACTACGGCGATGGCTGGGCCGCGGGCGACCGCGCGTGTGCTGGCCTGGCTGCCGGTGCTCGGCCTCGCACTCGGCCAGCTGGTGGGTGCGGACCCCCTGAACGTGCTTCTCGGAACGTCGCTGGGAAGGATCTGTGCGGTGACGGGCGCGTTGCTGGCCCTCGCCTCGGCGCTGTGGACGCGGCGGCTCGTCAAGCTCGCTGAGGCGCCCCCGTGACCGGCGTCGTGGTCGGGGTGGCGACACTGCTCGCCGTCCTGATGGCGTGGCCCGACCACCGCGGACGGCTACGCCGCCTCGTCCGGACAGAGGACCGGGTGGAGGACATCGCCGGTGGCTCGGGGCGTGCGGGCGGCAGGTGGTGGGGCCAGCGACGACGACCGGTTCTCGGCGAAGTTCAGCCGGCGCTCGTCGTGGATCTCGTCGCCGCCGCCCTGACGGCCGGTTCGCCACCCGAGCTCGCGCTCAAGGTTGTCGGAGAGGCGGTCGGTGGGGCGAGCGGCACCCATCTCGTCCGAGTCGCCGACCGCCTACGGCTCGGGAGCGGATGGCAGCACGCGTGGGAGGGCTGCCCCGACGACATGGAGCCGTTGCGGCGGTCGTTGGCGATCGCTCGAGCTACGGGCGCTCCTGCAGCGGGCCTGCTGCACGAGGCGGCTCAAGACACGCGCCGCCGGGTGCATCGGGCGGCTCAGGTCCAAGCGGCAAGGCTCGGCGTCCGCCTCGTGCTGCCGCTCGGCCTGTGCGCGCTCCCCGCCTTCGTGTGCTGGGCCGTCGTGCCTGTGGTGTTGTCGCTGGCGGGCGACCTTGCGCAGGCGCCATGACCGGACGGACACCGTGAAGACGGGCAGATGCCGGCTTCCTGCGCGGACGAAGCCGCTGCCTCGGGTCAGGGCGCTGGTGTAGAGGCGAGAGCCAGCAACACGAAGAGCCCGATGTAGCAGATGAAGAACAGCAGACCGAGACCGGAGATGATGAGCCCGGCGATGGCGAAGCCCTTGCCCTGCTCGCCCGTGCGCTTGATCTGGTTCAACCCCACGAAGCCGAAGACGAGGCCGAGCGGCGAGAACACGAAGGCGAAGACGAGGGACAGGATCGCCATCGTGTTGGTCTGCGGGGAGTAGGGCTGGGCGTAGAGCGCGCCCGCGCCGTACGGGTACGACGTCTGCGCCTCGTGAAGGTACTGCCCCGTGCGGTACTGGCCGGAGGCGTCCGAGTAGGCGTCGGCGTACTGCTGTCCACCTCGGTGCTGCTGGTCGCCGCCGTACTGGCCGCCGCCGTACTGGCCCCCTCCGTACCGGCCCCCTCCGTACCGGCCCCCTCCGTTCTGGTCGCCTCCGTACTGCTGGCCGCCTCCGTACTGCTGGCCGCCTCCGTACTGCTGGTCGCCTCCGTACTGCTGGCCGCCGCCGAACGGTTGGCCCCCTCCGTACTGCTGGCCGCGCCCATCCGGCTCGCCCGTTCCGTGAGCCTGCTGCAGGTAGTGCTCGGACGGCTGCTGGGACGTGGTGCTCATCGTGTTCCTAAGTTCGTGAAGCGGCGATTGTCAGCGCTTGTGAAGTATGACCGGAGAAGAGGGCTGCGGTCCTCGGGCTACCGACCAGACAACCCTTTCGGCGCAGCAGTGGAACCGTCGTGTGGGAAACAGCGAGGCAAGCCCTCTCGGCGCGACCGGTGGGCAACCTCCCGTCCACAGGCCGACTCTGGCGGTTCGTCGTCCACAGCTCCCGCCAGGGCTGCTGGCCTCCCACCCATCCAACTGGGCAGCGTCGCTCCCACACGCTCCGGGACCCGCCCGGAGCCTGAAGGGAGGCGTCATGTCTGTGGAGGACGGCCGGCAGCTCGAGGACCGCACCAACGACCTCATCGGTGTCCAGAGGTCAGGGCAGGACCTGGAGACGGAAGCTGCCGAGACCACGTTGGTATCCGGGCCAAGACGAGCATGGCTCGACGACGCAGGAATGGCGACGGCCGAGTACGCCGTCGCGACCCTGGCCGCCTGCGGGTTCGCGGGACTGCTCCTGGTCCTGCTCACCGGTGGCGAGGTTCGCGGGATGCTCCTGGCCATCGTCAAGCGCGCACTCACGATCGAGTGAGCTGTCATGGGCGCCACGTCGAGGTCAAGAGCTCCAAAGCGCGTGCGACGGTGCATGTCGCTTCGCCGTCTACGCCGTCCATGGCCCTGGTCGGGAGGCTCCGACGGGGGCACGGTCACGGCGGAGCTCGCGGTAGGCCTCGTGGGCATCGCGCTGGTCTTGGCCGCGGTCTTGAGCTTCGCCTCGGTCGGCCGTGAGCAGATCGCCGTGCTCGACGCCGCGGCGGCCGGTGCCCGTTCGGCTGCACGAGGCGAGTCAGCCACGGAGGTCAGCAGGCTCGCGACGCGTCTTGCCGGGTCGGGGGCGGATGTGCGGGTCACGCGTGAAGGCAGGCTCGTAACGGTGGTCGTGGTGAAGCGGGTGGCGCTCCGCCTGCCCGGGAGTCCGCAGCTCACGGTGGCGGGCAGGGGGACCTATCCGACGGAGCCACAGGTCGGTGAGGGGTGAGAGGTCAGGGCCGTGTGACAGGTCAGGGCCGTGTGAGAGGTCAGGACCGTGTGAGAGGTCAGGGCCCTGTGAGAGGTCAGGGCCGTGTGAGAGGTCAGGGCCGGGTGACAGGTCAGGGAGGTGACCACGGCTCGGGGAGCGTGCTGGTGCTTGCGGTGTGCGCGGCCCTGCTCATCGCGCTCGCGGCAGCCGGCGTTCTGCTCGCTGCTGTCGTGGCGAGACACCACGCGCAGTCGGCGGCAGACCTAGCCGCCCTTGCTGCCGCTGACGCCCTGGTGGGCAGGCGCCCCGGTCCCCCGTGCGAGGAGGCGGCAACCGCTGCCGCAGTCAACGACGCCCGGCTCTCAGGCTGCGACGTCTCCGACGGAGTGTCTGCCGTTGTTCGGGTATCGGTCACTCCCGCCGGCCCAGCGCGGCTCATCGGCCAAGCCTCGGCCGTGGCCCGAGCCGGGCCGGGGCGGAGCGACCCCAGCGGCAGCGCGCCTTGGGGCGGTACTCCATGAGGCTCGGGCGGCACTCGATGAGGTTGGGGCGGCACTCGATGAGGTTGGGGGCGGCACTCGATGAGGTTGGGGCGGCACCCGATGAGGTTGGGGCGGCACCCGATGAGGTTGGGGCGGCACCCGATGAGGTTGGGGCGGCACCCGATGAGGTTCGGGCGGCACTCGACGACGTCCGCCGGCGTCGGGTTCTCGCCCAGGCGTCGACGGGTCGCCCTTCCGTCCGGCTACGCCGGGATCAGTGCTCTCGAGGCGGCTGACATGGCGGTGGTAGTGGTGTCGATATCCGTTGTCTCATCGATCCTCATGACGGCTGAGTGCGTCTGCAGCTTGTTCTCTATCGCGAACCGCACGTCCGGGAAGAGATCAATAACCTCTGGCGCCCGCGGCGTCTGTTCGCTACTCTGTTCGAATGAGAGGTGAGGGTGGGGACCAGCCGGCCGGGGAGCTGCCCGACGACGCGGTCCTCGCCCTGCGCGCCGCCCGCGCCAGCTGCGCCGCCGCCCTGGCCGCGGAGCTCCGGGCGGTGGCGGCGTTGGGCGACCGGGCGCGGGACGCGGTGGCCGGCGAGGTGGCCGGGGCGGTCGACCCGGTGGCCGGGCAGATCGACGGGCACCACGACGACCTGGTCGCCGCGGAGGTGCAGACCGCGCTCGGGATCGGGTACGTCGAGGCCGTCCGCCT
>JBKHWX010000297.1:0-4769 GCA_046566325.1 Actinomycetes bacterium
GGACTTACCGCGGAGGCCGGCGAGAACAAGATCACTCTCGCCTGGCAGGCCGTGGCCGCCGACGACCTCGCGTTGTACCGCGTCTACCGCTCCACCACCACCGACGTCGACACCACCGGCACCCCGCTCGCCACCGTGCCGGCGGGCACCACGGGCTACGTCGACGCGACCGCCGTGGGGGGCACCTCCTACACGTACAAGGTCGTCGCCGTCGACACCTCTGCCAACGCCTCGGCGCCGTCCGGCGCCGTGACGGCGACCGCGGTCCAGGCACCGGCGCCCAAGCCGGCGGCTCCGACTCAGGTCGGCGCCCGCGTCGAGGGCGAGGCCGTCGTCGTCACCTGGACGGCGAGCAGCTCGCCGAGCGCCGTCGGCTACGAGGTTCTGCGCGGCGGCAGCGTCGTCAGCGGCAGCGCCCCGGTCGACGGCACGACGTTCCGCGACATGGGGACGACGGCAGGCAGCTCGTACGCCTACACGGTCGTCGCGGTGGATGCCCTCGAGCAGCGCTCAGCGCCGTCCGAGACCGCACAGGTCAGCGTCCCCGAGGCGACGTGCGCCGCGGGCCAGTACAAGGCCGAGTACTTCGACGGCATCGGGCTCGCCGGCCAGGCCGTGAGCAGCGGCTGCGAGGACGCGGTGGACCACGACTTCGGCGAGGGCAAGCCGAAGGGCGTGGCCAACGCGGACAGCTTCTCCGCGCGCTACACCACCACACGCCAGCTCGGCGCCGGTGAGCACACCTTCACCGTCACCGCGGACGACGGCGTGCGCGTCTTCGTCGACGGCGTCCGCCTGATCAACGAGTGGGCCATGCAGGGCGCCACCACCTTCACCGCGAAGCGGGAGCTCGCGGCCGGGTCGCACACCGTCGTGGTCGAGTACTTCGAGGCCGGCGGCTCGGCCCTCGTCCGGTTCGGCATGTCCGGCCCGCCGGTCACGCCCGAGCCGCCCGTGTGCACCGACGACCAGTACGTCGCCCAGTACTTCTCGGGCGTGACCCTGGACGGGACCCCGGTGGCCACGCGCTGCGAGTCCGCGATCGACTACGACTTCGGTGCGGGTGCTCCCGCCGGCGTCGCCGTCGGCAAGGACAACTTCTCCATCCGCTGGACCCGCTCCGCCGTCCTGGAGGCCGGCACGTACGCCGTGACGGCCACCGCGGACGACGGCGTCCGGGTCCTGGTGGACGGCCACGCCGTGGTCGACCAGTGGAAGGACCAGGGGCCGACCACCTACACGGGCTCGGTGAACCTCGCTGCCGGTAAGCACGAGATCGTCGTCGAGTACTACGAGCGTGGCGGCGGCGCCCTGGTGCGCGCCGACATCCAGCGCACGGCGGGCACGAGCGGCCCGGCCGACGCCTGGACGTACTCGGCGTGGAACAACACCTCCCTGTCCGGCGCCGCGGCCGTCACCGGCTGCGAGACCGCGATCGACCACGACTACGGCATGGGCAAGCCCGAGGGCATCGCCGACGCCGACAGGTTCTCTCTCCGCTGGAGCAAGCACGTCGAGCTGGCCGCAGGCGACTACGTCTTCAACGCGGCTGCGGACGACGGCGTGCGCGTCCTCGTCGACGGCCACGCGGTTCTCGACGAGTGGCGGGACCAGGGAGTCACCGCCTTCACGGCCACCGTGCCGCTGAGCGCGGGCGCCCACGACATCGCGGTCGAGTACTACGAGAGCGGTGGAGGCTCCCTCGTCCGTGCGTCGTTCGCCAAGGCCGAGGGCCCGACCGACACCACCGCACCGGTGGCACCGGCCGGCCTCGTCGCCACCCCGGCGACGAACGCCGTCGACCTGGCGTGGACGGCGAACACGGAGGCCGACCTCGCGGGCTACGCCGTCTACCGGGGCCCGAGCGCACCGGTGGACACCACCGGCACCCCGCTGAGCGGCACCACCCTGCTGACCACGCCGGTCTTCAGCGACACCACGGCGGCCGTCGGCACGACGTACGTCTACGCCGTCGTCGCCGTCGACTCCGCGGGCAACCGCTCGGGAGCCGCCACGTCGGCCCCGGTCGGGCCCAAGGCGCCGGAGGCTCCGAAGGTCGAGCGCAAGCTCAACTTCCAGCCCACCGACGCCCCCGTGCCGTCCGGGTTCCAGAAGGAGACCGGCGCGGCGTGGACGGACGCGGCCGGCCAGGGCTGGGTGCGGCAGGACAGCCTGTCCTCCGGCACGCACGTCCCGGTCGACCTCACGGGGAACACCCGTGACCGCAACCGGTCCGGGATCGCGCAGGAGCTCGACACCGTTCTCCACATGCAGTACGGCGACATCGTCCCGACTCCGACCGGCAACGGGAACCTCACCCTCGGCGCCTTCGAGCTGGCCGTCCCGAACGGCTCGTACGTCGTCGAGGCGAGCGTCGGCGACCAGCCCGGCGGCGCCAAGACCGGCTGCTCCGCGCCGTGCTACGACAGCAAGCACACGGTCCGGGCCGAGGGCGTCAAGCTTCTCGACCAGTTCCAGGCGACGGCGAGCACCGAGTACAAGAGCGGCTCCGCGCGGGTCGACGTCACCGACGGGCGTCTCACCATCGACGCCATCGGCGGCAACAACACCAAGCTGAACTGGCTCACCGTCGTCACCGCCGGCCCGGACACGCAGGCACCTGCTGCCCCCGCCAAGCCGGCCGCCGTCGTCGGCAACGACTCGGTCTCGCTGAGCTGGGCCGCGAGCTCGGAGGCGGACCTCGCGGGCTACCGGGTCTACCGGTCGACCACGGCGAGCGTCGACGTGACCGGGACGCCGCTCAACACCGTCCTGCTCACCACGCCGGCGTTCACCGACACCACGGTCACCAACGGGACGGCCTACACCTACGCCGTGGTCGCGGTGGACAAGTCGGGCAACGCCTCGCCGGCCAGCGCGACCGTGACCGCCACGCCGATGGCCGTCGCCGGGTTCTCGACGAAGGTCAACTTCGCCGACGCCGAGACGGTTCCGCCGGTCGGTTACGTCACGGACTACGGCCGGGCCTTCGGTCCGCGCACCAGCGCGAACCAGGGCACGGGCAACGTCTACGGCTGGGTCCAGCTCGGCACGAGCACGCCGGTGTCCCTCGAGGGCAACGGCCGCAACCGCAACACCGGCTCGCCGTCGGCGAACCAGCCGGACCTGCGGCTCGCCACGATGATGCATATGCAGCTGCCTTCCAACGCCACCAACGGCGTGAGCACCCCGGGCAGCTGGGAGATGGCGGTGCCGAACGGCGCCTACCAGGTCACCGTCGCCGTCGGCGACGCGGGCACCGCGGTCGACAGCACGCACTGGATCAACATCGAGAACCAGAACGCGATCGCTGCCTTCGTCCCGACGTCCAGCAAGTTTGCCACCGCCACCCGCACCGTCGTCGTGGACGACGGCCGGCTCACCCTGAGCCCCGCGGGCGGCATCAACACCAAGGTCGACTACGTCGACGTGCAGGGTGTGGAGCTGAACGGCCGGCCGTACGCGACCGTCGTCCAGCCGACCAACGGCGCTGTCGGCGTCGTGGCCAACTCCAGCGTCACGACCGACACCAGCCGCAACAACGTCAACGGGGCGGTCGACCCGACCTCCCTGTCCGGGGTCAAGCTGACCCGGGTCTCGGACGGCGCCTCCGTCGCCGGCCGCGGCATGACGAGCGGTGGCGCCGACACGGTGGCCTTCCAGGCCGACGCCGTGCTGCAGGCGAACACGCTGTACCGGTTCGACATCACCCCGACCGTGAAGGACGTCAGCGGCCGGTCGTTCCTGCCCTTCTCGAGCGTGTTCACGACGGGCACGTCCGGGGGCGGCGAGCAGCCGCCGGGCGGTGAGGTGAAGGCCGCGTTCGAGAAGGCCGCCGCGAGCGGTGCCTCCAACGGCAAGAGCTACACCAGCGTGGTCGTCGGGCCCGACGGCAAGCTGTACGCGGGCTCGATCCTGGGCCAGATCTACCGCTGGACGATCAACCCCGACGGCACGCTCTCGAACGAGCAGGTCATCAACACCGTCCGCGACCACGCGTCTGCGAAGGGCTGGGAGGGCGCGCCGAACCGCACGGTCATCGGCCTGGCCTTCGACCCGGCGTCGTCGCCGTCCAACCCGACCCTCTGGATCACGGACAACTACGCCTACCTCGGCTCCGCGGTGCCGGACATGACCGGTGCCATCGCGAAGCTGACCGGGCCGAACCTGGAGAACTACCAGGAGGTCGTGGTCAACCTGCCGCGCTCCATCAAGGACCACGAGACCAACTCGCTGGCCTTCAAGGACGGCAAGATCTACGTCGTCCAGGGCTCGATGAACGCCATGGGCGCCAGCGAGGGCACGTGGAAGCGGGAGGAGCACCTGCTCTCGGCCGCGATGCTCGAGCTCGACCCGGCGAAGCTGCCGGCGAACCTGCCGGTCGACGCGGGCACGCCGGACATGCAGATCCCGGCGCGCGGCGGCGTCCCAGCCCACCAGGGCACGTACGACCCGTACGCGCCCGGCGCTCCGCTGACCCTGTACGCCACCGGTATCCGGAACGCGTACGACCTGGTGTGGCACAGCAACGGCCACCTGTACACGGGTGTGAACGGTTCTGCGGCAGGTGGGTCCACGCCGGCCACGCCGTCTCCCTACCCGGCGGTGTGCGCCAACCGGCCGGACGGCGGCTACACCGGCCCGTCCGCACCGGCGATCATCGGCAACTCCCAGGCGGAGACGGACTACATCTTCGACGTCCACAAGGGGAAGTACTACGGGCACCCGAACCCGATGCGGTGCGAGTACGTCCTGAACGCGGGCAACCC
>JBKHWX010000298.1:0-7925 GCA_046566325.1 Actinomycetes bacterium
AGCCCAGCCCGACGTCGTCCATGCGGGCCAGGACCGTGTGTGCCGCCGGCACCCGCGCCTCCCCGGCACCGAAGAACTCCTCCGCCTCGGACACCGACAGCGCGAGCACCTCGCTGATGTCCTTGCCGCCGAGCTTGTACTCGAGCACAGAGGCGTGGAACCGCTTTCCCTCGCAGTCCTCACAGGTGGTGACGACGCCGGCCATCATCGCGAGGTCGGTGTAGATGACGCCGTTGCCGTTGCACGTGGGGCATGCGCCTTCCGAGTTGGAGCTGAACAGCGCGGGCTTCACGCCGTTCGCCTTCGCGAACGCCTTCCTGATCGGGTCGAGCAGCCCTGTGTACGTCGCGGGGTTGCTCCGTCGCGAGCCGCGGATCGCGCCCTGGTCGACCGTCACCACGCCGTCCCGTCCCGAGACCGAGCCGTCGATGAGCGAGCTCTTGCCGGAGCCGGCCACGCCCGTGACCACGACGAGGACGCCGAGCGGGATGTCGACGTCGACGTCCTGCAGGTTGTGCGTGCTGGCGCCGCGGACCTCCAGCGCGCCGGAGGGCGTCCGGACCGACGGCTTCAGCGACGCGCGGTCGTCCAGGTGCCGCCCTGTGATGGTGTCGCTCGCCCGCAGCCCCTCGACCGTGCCCTCGAACACCACCTCGCCACCGGCGGTCCCCGCACCGGGGCCGAGGTCGACGACGTGGTCGGCGATCTCGATGGTCTCGGGCTTGTGCTCGACGACGAGAACCGTGTTGCCCTTGTCCCGCAGCTGCAGCAGGAGGGTGTTCATCCGCTGGATGTCGTGCGGGTGCAGCCCGATCGTCGGCTCGTCGAAGACGTACGTGACGTCGGTCAGGGACGAGCCGAGGTGGCGGATCATCTTGGTCCGCTGGGCCTCTCCCCCGGACAGCGTCCCGGACGGCCGCTCCAGGGACAGGTACCCGAGCCCGATCTCGACGAACGAGTCGAGGGTCTCACCCAGGGCGGCCAGCAGCGGCGCGACGCTCCCGCCCGCGCCGGTCGTGGCCCCGGAGCCGTCCAGACCGCGCACCCACTCCGCGAGATCACTGATCTGCATCGCGCAGGCGTCGGCGATGTTCTTCCCCTCGATCTTCGACGACCGGGCCTCCTTGGTGAGCCGCGTGCCGTCGCACTGGGGGCAGGTCGTGAACGTCACCGCCCGCTCCACGAACGCGCGGATGTGCGGCTGCATCGCGTCGACGTCCTTCGACAGGAACGACTTCTGGATCTTCGGGATCAGCCCTTCGTAGGTCAGGTTGATGCCCTCGACCTTGATCTTGGTCGGCTCCTTGTAGAGCAGGTCGTGCAGCTCCCTCTTCGTGAACTTCCGGATCGGCTTGTCCGGGTCGAAGAAGCCGCTGCCGCGGTAGATGCGGCCGTACCAGCCGTCCATGCTGTAGCCGGGGATCGTGAGGGCACCCTCGCCCAGCGACCTGCTGTCGTCGTACAGCGCCGACAGGTCGAAGTCGGTGACCGAGCCCATCCCCTCGCAGCGGGGACACATGCCGCCCAGCCGGTTGAACGTCGCCTTCTCCGCCTTGGTCTTGTTGCCGCGCTCGACGGTGATCGCACCGCTGGCCCTCACGGTGGGGACGTTGAAGGAGAACGCGTTGGACGGGCCGATGTACGGCTGCCCGAGCCGGCTGAACAGGATGCGCAGCATCGCGTTGGCGTCGGTCGCGGTGCCGACCGTGGAGCGGGGGTTCCCGCCCATCCGCTCCTGGTCGACGATGATCGCCGTCGTCAGCCCCTCGAGAAGGTCGACGTCGGGGCGGCCAAGGCTGGGCATGAACCCCTGCACGAACGCGGAGTAGGTCTCGTTGATCAGCCGCTGGGACTCGGCGGCGATCGTGCCGAACACGAGGGAGCTCTTGCCCGAGCCCGAGACCCCGGTGAACACCGTCAGCCGGCGCTTCGGGATCTCGACGTCGACGTTCTTGAGGTTGTTCTCCCGGGCGCCGTGCACGCGGATCAGGTCGTGGCTGTCGGCGACGGCCGGAGCCGACGACCTCCCGTCCGTCATGGTGGCCGTGCTCATGCGTGGTTCTCCCTGGTCGGTGCGGTCGCGGCAGCGCTCCCCTGTCTACCCGATCGGCCGGCCACCGGAGAGGTCGGTCCGGCGCCCTACTGGCGGTCAGCGCAGCTCGTTGATCCGGACGAGGTTTCCCGTGGGGTCGCGGAACGCGCAGTCACGGACGCCGTACGGCTGCTCCGTCGGCTCCTGCAGCACGTCGGCGCCCCGATCCACGAGTCGCTTGAAGAGGCCGTCGAGGTCGTCTGTGGCGAGGGTGACGGCGCTGCCGTAGCTGCCCTTGGCGATCAGCTCGAGGATCGTACGGCGCTCGTCCTCGGTGATGCCGGGGTCGACTGCCGGCGGGTGCAGGACGAGAGAGGTGCCCGGCTGTCCGACAGGGCCGACCGTGATCCAGCGCATCCCGTCGTACCCGACGTCGTTCCGGACCTCGAAGCCGAGGCTGTCCCGGTAGAACGCCAGGGCGGCGTCCGGGTCGGTGTGCGGGAGGAACGCGTAGTGGATGGTGATGTCCATGACGGTCACGCTAGCGAGGCGGCGAGCACCGATGCTTATCGATTCCTGACCGGTCTGGTCACCTGTTTCGCGAGGCACGACGGCATCTCGCCTGTCGCGCCGGATGCGTTGCGGCGGTACGTGCTCGGCGGCACGCCGAGCAGCTCGGTGAAGCGGGTGCTGAAGGTGCCCAGGGACGAGCAGCCGACCGCGAAGCAGACCTCCGTGACGCTGAGGTCGCCGCGCCGGAGCAGGGCCGTCGCGCGCTCGATGCGGCGCGTCATCAGGTACGCGTACGGCGACTCCCCGTAGGTGCGCCGGAACTCGCGGCTCAGGTGCCCGGCGGACATGCTCACGCCCCGGGCGAGCGCCTCGACGTCCAGCGGCTGCGCGTACTCCCGGTCGATCCGGTCGCGGACGCTGCGCAGCCGCGCGAGGTCGCGCAGGCGCTGTCTGTCCGCAGGTCGGGTCGTCATCCTCGTGATGGTGCCACGACCGGGGCTTGTCGGTGGCACCGCGCCTCGCGCAGCACCGACGCTGTGTCTCGACGACAGGACGGCCGCCGCCTATCTTCGTAGGACGTCTCGGGGCTGCCGAGAGCCGGTCGCCGTCGTCCGGCTCCCGTGATGGGAGGGCCGCCATGAAGCTGTTCGTCGCTCCCGCCGACGGCCTCGTCGACACCGTCCCCGTCCTCACCGTCGACGGCGTCGAACCGGGCACGGCCGTGGAGGTGACCGTCACCACGACGGATGCGGCGGCCCACAGATGGCGTTCCTCGGGGGACTACGTGGTGGCCCCGGGCGGCTCGGTGCAGATGGAGGATCCCGAGCGGCCGTGGTGGGACATGCGGTTCGACGACGCCCGGAGCGCCCCCGTCGCGTTCACCGCCTCTGACCGCGCCCTCGAGTACGAGGTCTCGGTGTCCTGCCCTGCGGGTTCCGTGCAGGAGGTCGTCCGCCGCAGCTGGGCCGGGGACACGCCCCAGACGTCCCGGACGGGCGACGGCTGGTCCATGCGGCTCTACCAACCGCGGGGGGACGACCTGCCGCGGGCCGCAGTGCTCGTCGTCCCGGGCTCGACCGGGGTCTCGGCGATGGCGCCGACCGCCGGGCTGCTGGCGGCCCACGGGTACGTCGCGGGCGTCCTCGCCTACATGCAGGAACGGGGCCTGCCGTCGTCGTTCCAGCGGATCCCGGTTGAGGCGCTCGTGTCGGGGCTGCGTGCGTTCAGCGCGACGGCCGGCGTCGACCCCGACCGGGTCGCGGTGCTGGCCGTCTCGGTCGGGACCGCGGCCGCGATCGCTGCTCTCTCCGAAGCCACGGCGGCGGCGGTGCGGGCGGTGGTCGTGGTCTCGCCCACCTCCGTGGTGTGGCAGGGCCTTTCGGACGGCGGCCCGCCACCGAAGGCGTCGATGCTCACCCGCGACGGCCGCGACCTGCCGTACGTGCCGATCCGAGGCGAGAAGCTGCTCGGGCAGATGCTGCGCCACGCGGTCGGTAGGCGACTCACGCGCCGCCCCACGTCGTCCGCCCTTCGCCTACTGCCTGCCTACAGCGCGGCACTCGCCTCGGCAGTTGGCAGAGCCGAGGCCGTCCTGCCGGTCGAGCGGGTGGCCGCCCCGCTCCTCGCCGTGGCCGGAACCGACGACGCGATGTGGCCGTCGGAGGGCATGGCCCGAGCGCTGCTCGAACGCCGCCGCCAGGCGGGCCGCCATGAGCAGGACCGCCTTCTCGTCCTGCCCGGCGCGGGCCACTTCCTCCGGCCGCCGGTCACGCCGACGACCGTGGACCGCAACGACTCGCTCGTCTCCGGCGGCACACCGGAGGCCGTTGCACGCGGCCAGCGCGCCGCATGGGACGAGATCCTCGACTTCCTGGGCCAACACCTGGTGACGTCCCGCGAATGACGGAGCCGGCCACGTCTCACTCCTGCCTGCCGCGTTCGGACACGAGTCGTTCGATCCGGCGGTCGGGCACGAGCCACACGACCGCTGCCGTCACGAACCACCCCATGGCCAGCAGCGCGGGCAGGACCGAGCCGGCGGAGATGAAGGCCCCGCAGACGATCCCGGCTATGTACAGCGCCGGTGAGAGCCTTCCCTTGAGGTCCCGCCCGACCGCCCGCCGGAGCACCGAGCTGCTCCCCTGCGAGCCGATGATCAGCGACTGCAGGACGAAGTAGGCGACGGCGGCCGCCAGGAGGTCGACGCCGTAGGTCATCACCGGCGCCCGGGCGAAGCCGGAGTCGTCCATCCACGCCGTCGTGAAGGGCAGGAGCGACAACCAGAACAGCAGGTGCAGGTTCGCCCAGAGCACCGATCCGGTGACCCGCTCCGTCAGCTGGAACATGTGGTGGTGGTTGTTCCAGTAGATGCCCACGTACACGAAGCTCAACAGGTAGGTGAGCAGCCCCGTCCCCGCGTCGTGCCGCAGCGCAGCGAAGTCCTCTCCCTCCGGGATCTTCAGCTCCAGGACCATGATCGTGATGATGATGGCGAGGACGCCGTCGCTGAACGCCTCGAGCCGCCCGGTCTGCATCCGTGCTCCTCTCTGGCACATGTGCGTCGATGCCCGATGATGGCGCCATGACGAAGCCCACCGGGACGATCGAGGCTGTCGTGTTCGACATGGACGGCGTGATCACGGACACCGAGACGATCTGGGACGAGGTCCGCCGCGGCCTTGCCAGCGAGGACGGCGTCCCGTGGCCGGACGGCGCGACCGAGGCGATGATGGGGATGTCGACCGCCGAGTGGTCCAGCTACCTCGTGGAGACGGTGGGGCTAACCGGCGACGCCCAGGACGCCGCACGGCGCACGATCGAGGGCCAGGCCGCCCGGTACCACCAGCACCTCCCGCTGATGCCCGGTGCCGTCGAGGCCGTCCGGCGCCTCGCAGCGCGCTGGCCGCTCGGCCTCGCGTCGTCGAGCCCGCGGGTGCTGATCGACGCCGTGCTGGACGAGCTCGGGGTCGCGGACCTGTTCCACGCGACCGTCTCGACCGAGGAGGTCGCCGCGGGCAAGCCCTCGCCGGACGGTTACCTCCGCGTCTGCGAGCTGCTCGCCGTCCAGCCGGAGCGGGCGGTGGCCGTCGAGGACTCCTCGAACGGCGTCCGCTCGGCTGCGGCGGCCGGCATGAAGGTCGTCGTCATACCCCACGAGGCGTTCGCCGTAGCGGACGACGCCTCCGAGCTCGCCGCCGCCCAGGTCGGCAGCCTGGACGACGTCACAGTCGACCTGGTGGAGTCGCTCGCCGAGGAGTGACGGGCCGACGAGTGACGGGGCCGCGGAAGAGCACCAGGGTCCGTCAGCCCGCCACCGTGAACGTCTCGGAGAACGGCGTGTCCTCGCTCGACGTCCCGACGTAGACCCGGTACTCGCCCGGCGGCACCACGAAGGCCGTGTCGCAGTAGCTCCATACCGAGAGCGGGTGGTTCGTGGCTGACGGGTCGACGACGACCTCGACCTGCGCGTTCTGCCCGGGATCGACCGTCACCTTGCTGAACCCGACGAGCCGCTTGGGCGGCTGGTTGGTCTCGGCGGGCAGGCCGAGGTAGACCTGCACCACCTCGGCGCCGACGACGTCCCCGGTGTTCGCCACGGTCGCCCGCACCCTGACGGGAGACGAGCCCGGGCTCTCCCCCGCGTCCACCTGCACGTCCGACAGCTCGAACGTCGTGTACGACAGGCCGTAGCCGAACGGGAACAGCGGCTGCACGCCCTGCGCCTGGTACCAGCGGTACCCGATCTCCAGGCCCTCGGAGTAGCGCATCACCGGGTACCCCGCCCCCTCGTCGGTCCCCGGGTAGCGCTCCGGGTGACCCGCGACCGGCGTCTCGTCCTCCGACCGGGGATACGTCGTCGGCAGCTTCCCGGACGGGTTCTCCCGGCCGAACAGCAGGTCCGCCACCGCGTGCCCGTCCTCGGAGCCCTGGTTCCACGCCTCGAGCACGGCGGGGACGGCGTCGACCCACGGCAGAAGGACCGGGTTCCCCGACTTGAGGACCACGACGGTCTTCTCGTTCACGGGGCCGACCTCGGCGATGAGCCGGTTCTGGTCGCTCAGCATGTTCATGTCGGCCTGGTCGTCGCCCTCGGTCGCGACCAGGCCGGCCATCAGGACGACGACGTCCGCGCCCTCCGCCGCCTTCTTCGCCTCCTCCAGGTTCGACAGGTCGTCGGCGACCGTCACCATCGTGACTGTCGCCGAGCCGCCGAGGTCCTGCAGGACGTCACGCATCCCGTCGACGGGCGGCACCGTGTACAGCGGGTCGACCTTCGAGCTCCCGCCGCCGCCGAGGCACGCCTCGTCGACGTACCGGGACTGGCCGACCACGACGATGGAGCCGACGTTCGGGTCCAGCGGCAGGACGTCGTCCTCGTTCTTCAGCAGGACGGCGATCTGCGTCCCGATCCGGCGTGAGATCTCGCCGTGCGCCTTCGCGTCGATCTCGCCGGGGTCGTAGGGCCGCTCGAACTGCCCGAAGCGGAACATCTGCGTGTAGCGGCGGGCGAGCGCCCTGTCCACCGTCTCGATCTCGAGGCTGGTGTCGCTCAGCGCGGCCTTCACGTTCGTCTCGCCCAGCCACTTGGCGTCCGGCATCTCGTGGTCCATGCCGGCGTTGAGGGACGGCGCGGCCGAGCGGCACGACCAGAAGTCCGACTGCACGTAGCCCTCGAAGCCCCACTCGTCCCGCAGGACGTCGGTGAGCGTGTAGTGGTACTCGGTCGCGTAGACGCCCCTGATCCGGTTGTACGCGCTCATGATCGCGGCGACGTCGGCGTCCTTGACGACCATCTCGAACGGCAGGAGGTAGAGCTCCCGCAGCACGTGCTCGTCGAGCTCGACGCTGACGCGGAAGCGCTCGTACTCCTGGTCGTTGACGACGTAGTGCTTGGCCATCGCGATCACGCCGTGCTGCTGGATGGCATTGGCGACCTCCACGCCCATGACGCCCGAGAGGTACGGGTCCTCGCTGAAGTACTCGAAGTTGCGCCCCGCGATCGCCGTCCGGTGCAGGCACACGCCGGGCCCCTCCAGGACGTGCTGGCCCAGCGTGGCGGTCTCCGACCCGATCACGCCCCCGTACTGGCGCGCGAGGTCCCGGTCGAACCCGGCGGCCAGACCGATCGTCATCGGAAGCGCGGTGGCGGGCGGGCTCGGTGTGCCGTCGCCCATCCCGACCCCGACCGGCCCGTTGGTGATCCGGAACCTCGGGATGCCGAGCTCCTCGATCCCGGTGACGTGGCGCTCGATGCGGATCTGGGCGGCCAGGGCGTCCAGATCGGCGCCTTCCTCCTCGGCCTTCCGGCTGAGGCCGTAGATGTCGATCGTCTCCATCGCGCCGTGGAGCTGGGCGACCTTCTGCTCGAGGCTCATCGCGC
>JBKHWX010000299.1:0-3824 GCA_046566325.1 Actinomycetes bacterium
CTGCTCGACGTCCTCGCCGCGCACGCCGGGGCGATGGTCTTCGGCGAGGACGTCGCCGCGAAGGGCGGTGTCTACGGCGTCACCCGGGGCCTGGCGAAGAAGGCCGGCGCCGCAAGGGTCTTCGACACCCTGCTCGACGAGCAGACGGTCCTCGGCCTCGCGCTCGGTGCCGGTGTCTGCGGCCTGCTCCCCATCCCGGAGATCCAGTACCTCGCCTACCTGCACAACGCCGAGGACCAGCTGCGCGGTGAGGCCGCCACCCTGCAGTTCTTCTCGAACGGGCAGTACCGGAACCCGATGGTGCTGCGGGTCGCCGGCTACGGCTACCAGAAGGGGTTCGGCGGCCACTTCCACAACGACAACGCTTTGGGCGTCCTGCGTGACGTCCCGGGCCTCGTCCTGGCGTCCCCGGCCCGGCCGGACGACGCCGCCGCGATGCTGCGGACGTGCGCCGCCGCGGGCGTGGTCGACGGCACCGTCAGCGTCTTCCTCGAGCCGATCGCGCTCTACCACACCCGTGACCTGCACTGCCCCGGGGACGACGAGTGGCTGGCGCCGTACGCGCCGCCCGACAGCTGGGGCGAGACGCACGTCCCGGTCGGCCGGGCGCGCACGTACGGCGACGGCGAGGACCTCACGATCGTGACCTTCGCCAACGGCCTCTACATGAGCCTGCGGGTGGCCGCACGGCTGCGGTCCGCAGGTGTGGGCTGCCGCGTCGTCGACCTGCGGTGGCTGTCCCCGCTGCCCGTCGACGACCTGCTGCGGGAGGCGCGTGCCACCGGACGCGTCCTGGTCGTCGACGAGACCCGGCGGTCCGGCGGGGTGTCCGAGGCCGTGCTCACCGCCCTGGTGGACGGCGGCTTCGACGGGGAGATGGCCCGGGTCGCGAGCGCCGACAGCTTCATCCCGCTCGGGGACGCGGCCCTGCACGTGCTCGTCTCAGAGGCCGAGATCGAGAAGGCAGCGCTGCAGCTCGTGCGGCGCCGCTACGGTACGGGCATGACGGTGGGGCCTTGGAGGGGAGCACGCGAGTCTTGAGCCCGGGCGGTCTGCAGGAGCACGGATGGAGCTGACCGGGCCCGGGCCGGTGGTCGTCTCGGCGGCCGTCGCCGTCCTGCTGTTCGTCCTGCTCGTGCTGGGTCGGCCACGCCTGGGTGGCTCGGTGGTCCGCGCGGTCACGCGAGGCGTGCAGGTTCTCGCGCTCAACGCCGTGGTGGTCTCGCTCTGCTTCGTCCTGCTGAACGACCAGTACGTGTTCTACTCCAGCTGGGCCGACCTGTTCGGGTCCCGCTCGGGACAGGTCGTGGAACATCACGGCGGCAACCCCCGGCACGCGGTGCAGAAGGCCGTGTCCCCACCGGGACCCACGCCGACGTCCTCCACCGCCGGGCAGAGCTACGCGCTCCCACAGCCGGGCTCACGGCTGCAGACGTACACGGTCCGTGACGCGACCAGCGGGGCCAGCGCGCACGTGCTGGTCTACCTGCCGGCCGGCTACGACCCGAACGCCGCCCGCACCTACCCGGTGATCCTTGGCCTCCACGGGCTGCCCGGCAACCCCCAGAGCTTCGCCGGGCAGAACTTCTTCTCCTCGGCCGACCAGCTCACTGCGGAGCACAAGCTGGCCCCCTCGATCTTCGTCGTCCCCATGATCGACGTGCCCGCGGGCGTGGACACCGAGTGCATCAACGGCCCCCCGGGCGAGCCGCAGACCGAGACCTGGCTCTCGCGAGAGATCCCGGACTGGGCGGTGAGCCACCTGCGGGTCGAGACCGACCGGACGGCGTGGGTGACCCTCGGGTACTCGTACGGCGGCTGGTGCGCCGCGCTGCTGACGATGCGCCACCCGGACGTCTTCGCCGGCGCGATCGTGCTGGAGGGCTACTTCCGGCCCGACTTCGAGTCCGGCTACGACCCCTACGGGCCCGGCCAGCTGCGCCAGTACGACCTCGTCCAGCTCGCCCGCAACAGCCCGCCGCCGGTGGCGATGTGGGTCTTCGTCTCCCGGCAGGACGGCCTGTCCTACCCGAGCACCGCACGCTTCCTCAGCAACGTCCGGCCGCCGCTGGCGGTCAACGCGACCATCGTGTCGCTCGGCGGGCACCGCGTGTCCGTCTACAGCCCGTACGTCCCCTCCGCGCTGACCTGGCTCGGGCAGACCTTCCCGCCGTTCCACCCCTGACCCACGTCAGGTCGGGCCGGACGCGCAGCAGTATCGACCGTCAGCGCGCCGGCATCAGGACGGCGATCCTCCGGGCGGCGTCGGCCAGTAGCGGGACGTGGTCGATCAGCTGCTCCACGCTCGCACGGTAGGCGGGTGCGGCGGTCGAGATGGCGGCCAGCGCGACGCCGTCCGGGCCGAGCACGGGGACGGCGACGGCCCGGATGCCGACCTCGTGCTCCTGGTCGGCGATCGCCCAGCCGCGTGCACGCACCTCCGTGATCGCGTCCCGGAACCGGTCGCGGTCCGTGATCGCGTTCGGCCCACGCGGGGTCAGCTCGAGCGACTCCACGAGCTGCTCCCGGAGGGGCCGGGGCGCCAGCGCGACCAGCACCTTGCCCTGGGCCGTGCAGTGCAAGGGTCCGTGCGCACCCGGCCGACCGATCACGCTGACGCCCTGCGGCCCCTGGACGTAGTGCACGTACAGCTGCTCCGCGCCGTCCCGCACGGCCATGAGGGTCGCCTCGCCGGTGGTCGCGGAGACCTCCTCGAGCACGGGCCGCGCCATGCCGGCCAGCCCGCGGGCCTGGGCGACCGCCTGGCCCAGGGTGAACACCTGGAGCCCGAGCGTGTAGCGCCGTGACCGGGACTCGAACTCGACGAAACCGTCGCGCACCAGCGAGCCGAGCAGCCGATGGGCGGTGCTGAGCGGCAGGCCGGTCGCCCGGGCCAGCTCGGCCGCCGGGGCGCCGTCGGGAAACTCGCCGAGGGCTGCGAGGAGGCCGAGTGCCTTGCCCACCATGTCGGTGGCCCCCCTGCCCTTCCCCGTGGCCCGCGCCTTCCTCGTGGTGACGACGTCGGATGGCGGCTCCGGTGCTCCGCCCTCTGCAGCCGTGCGGCTCTTCCCCGCCATCAGCGCCTCCCGATCCCGTCGTTGCTCCCAGCATACGGGAGGAACTTGCAGACCATGAGAGCAAACTCTTGACACCCGGGCAACGGAAGGCGCACGCTAGTTCCTGCGGAACGGGAGTAACTCCCACGATATGAGAGCAGCAACGCTGCACCCCTCGAGCAAGGAGCTCAGATGGACACGAGAGCAGGGGTGAACCGCCCCTCGGACGCAGGACACAACCCCGGACCACGACGCACGCCGAACCCGGGTACCACTGTCGGCGACGTGCTCGGACGGCAGAGGTGGGCCCGACTGCTGCCCATCGCCTTCGTCACCTACAGCATCGCCTACCTCGACCGGTCGAACTTCTCGATCGCGGTGGCCGGCGGGATGAAGGACGACCTCGCGATCACCGGCGGCGTCGCCGCCCTGATCGGTGCCGCGTTCTTCATCGGGTACTTCCTCTTCCAGATCCCCGGCGCCCTTTACGCCGAGCGCCGCAGCGTCAAGAACCTGATCTTCTGGAGCCTCATCCTCTGGGGCCTCCTCGCGGCCGCCCAGGGCCTGATGCACAGCGTTCCCCTGCTGATCGTCGTCCGCTTCCTCATCGGGGTCGTCGAAGCGGCGGTCCTGCCCGCGATGGTGATCTTCCTCGCGCACTGGTTCACGAAGGCCGAACGGGGCCGCGCGAACACCTTCCTCATCCTGGGCAACCCCGTCACGGTCCTCTGGCTGACCGTCGTGTCCGGCTACCTCGTCGAGGCGAGC
>JBKHWX010000300.1:0-4808 GCA_046566325.1 Actinomycetes bacterium
TCACCGAGGTCACCGTCGCGCTGCTGCCGATGCCGGCGACGAGCGCGACGGGCGTCGCGTACTTCCCGACGCTGGCGGACGCGGGCCGGGCTGTGGCGGCGATCCTGGCGGACGGGGTGGTGCCCGCGACGCTGGAGTTCCTGGACCGCAAGTGCATCAACGCGGTCGAGGACTACGCGAGGCTCGGGCTCGACCGGACGGCGGGCGCGCTGCTGCTGTTCGGGGACGACGGAGCCGCGGACGTCGTGGAGCGCAACCTCGCGCGGATGGGCGAGATCTGCGAGGAGCAGGGTGCGACGTCCACGACGGTTGCGCGGGAGGTCGCGGAGTCGGAGGCGCTGCTCGAGGCGCGCCGCTGCTCGCTGCCGGCGCTGGCGCGGCTCGCCCCGGTCACGGTGCTGGAGGACGTGACGGTGCCGCGTCCGAAGATCGCGGAGATGGTCGACAGGATCGACGAGATCGCGGAGGAGCACGGGGTCTCGATCGTGACGTTCGGCCACGCGGGCGATGGCAACCTGCACCCGACGGCGGTGATCGACCCGACCGACGGCGACGCGGCGGAGCGGACGCACAACGCGTTCGGGAAGGTCTTCGAGACGGCGCTGGCGCTCGGCGGCACCATCACGGGGGAGCACGGGGTCGGCCTCGCGAAGCTGCCGTACCTGACGCGTCGGCTCGGCTCGGACCAGATGGCGCTGCAGAGGCGGATCAAGGCGGCGTTCGACCCCGCCGGGATCCTCAACCCGGGGAAGACGGGATCGTGACGGGGGCGGGGTCGTGACGCAGAGCGGGCTCGAGACGGGCGGCCAGCGCGGGCAGCGGCCCACGAGCGGCCCCGGCTCGACCGACCACGGCGTCCACGTCCGCGGCATCTTCACGCCCGAGCTGCTCGACCAGTGCATCTCGTGCGGGTTCTGTCTGCCCGCCTGCCCGACCTACGGCTTGAGCAAGCAGGAGCCGTCGTCCCCGCGCGGACGGATCTCGCTCATGCGGGCGCTGGAGGCGGGCACGCTCGCCGAGGACGACCCGAAGCTGAAGGACGAGTCCGAGTTCTGCCTGGGATGCCGGGCGTGCGAGCCGGTCTGCCCGGCGGGCGTGCAGTACGGAGCGCTGCTCGAGGAGTGGCGGGACCACCAGTGGCGTGGGCTGCGTCGGCCCTTCATGGCAAGGGTCTTGGCCCTGCTGACGTCGGTGCCCGACAAGGCTTTCGAGGTGCAGGGTCTGGTGCGCCGGTACGCGCGGACACGAGGGGCGGTGACACCCGACAAGCCGCACTACCTGCTGGGCTGTGTCGAGCGGGGGCTGTTCCCGTCGGTGAGCCGGTCGACGCTGGAGCTGGTTCCGGAGGCGGACGCGCCCGCTGACCAGGGGTGCTGCGGCGCGCTGCACGCGCACAACGGCGAGTCGGGCCGCGGGGCGCGGATGGCACAGAGGCTGGGACGGCGGCTGCCGGGGACGATCGTGACGACGTCCGGCGGCTGCGCGGCGCACCTGGCGCACCACCTGGGGCCGGAGCGCGTCAAGGAGGTCTCGGCGTACCTCGTCGAGAAGGGGTACCAGGCGCCGGGGGAGGTGCGGGTCGATGGGCGCCGGGCGAGGGTGACGCTGCAGGACTCCTGCCACCTGCGCAACGGGCTGGGGGTGACCGTCGAGCCGCGCAGCCTGCTGCGGCAGGTCGCCGACTACGTCGAGATCCCCGGTGCGGGCTCCTGCTGCGGGGCGGCGGGGACGTACTCGTTCGTGCGGCCGGAGGACAGCAAGCGCGTGCTGGAGCCGAAGATCCGACAGATCGAGGAGGCGGGCGTCGACTTCGTGGTCGCGGTCAACCCGGGGTGCCTGCGTCAGCTGCAGCAGGGTCTGCGGCGGGCGAAGTCGGGAGTGCGCGCCGTCCACCTGGTGGACTTGCTCGTGACGGCTGACGGGACGACGAGGCCGGCGCGGCGGCGAGCGCCGCGAGCCGTTGCACCCGGTAGGGGTTGGGCGGGGATCGCCCGTCGATGGCGTGCGCCGGGACGCGTCGGACGGAACTCCCGCAGCTGATCGCGTCACCCCGGGCGACGTCGCCGCCACTACGGTGGCGTGGTGGGCGGCGACAGCTGGGCCGGCTTGGTGCACCGGTTCGCGGACGACGCGTACGCCTCGGTGAAGGGTCGGGTGCGCACCTACGTGCTGCACCAGCAGCTGACCGAGCATCTGCCTCCGCCTCCGGCCTGTGTGCTGGACGTCGGCGGAGGCGCGGGACATCAGTCGTTCCCGCTTGCCGAAGCGGGTTACGACGTGACCTTGCTCGACCCGTCACCCGCGATGCTCGAGAAGGCTCGGCGGCGACTGCGGGGGCTGCCGGATGAGGCGCAGCGACGGGTGACCCTCGTGGAGGCGGACGGCGCGACCGCGGACGAGGCCGTGGGGGGCCGGCGCTTCGCCGCCGTGCTGTGTCACGGGGTCCTCGGGTACCTGGAGCAGCCGGAGCCGGTGGTGGACCAGCTGTGCCGGTGTACCGCGGCCGGTGGCATCGTCTCGGTCATGGCGGGCAACGCCAACGCGATGGCGGTCCGCCCGGCGATGGAACGGCGGTGGGCCGACGCCCTGGCGTCCTTCGACGCCAGAGGGGAGATCGGCCTGCTGGGGCTGCCAACGCGAGCCCACACCGTGGAGGAGATCAGCGACCTGCTGCGCGGAGGGGGCGTCGAACCGCTGGACTGGTACGGCGTTTGGCTCTTCGTCGACTGGCTCGACCTCAGCGGAGCACCGCTCGACGTGAGCGACGCAGCGCAGGTGGCAGCGGCGGCGGCGGTCGAGCTGGAGGCGGCTCGCCGGGACCCCTACCGCCAGCTCAGCCGGATCTTTCATCTCGTGGGACGCAAGGCCTCGGGCTGAGGGACGAGACCCGGCTCTCGCGAGCAACGGGCAGCGGCCGGCGCGGTAGGACGACTACGCCGGATGGTGCATTTCCGTCCCCCGCAGGCCGAACCTGCTTGGTCGCATATGCAGGTGAATGGGACCATCGAGACACAATCGACGTGGGGGGAAGACATGACAACGAAGTGGGGACGCCGTCCTCTGGCGCTGGTCGCGGCCGGGGCGCTCGCCCTGACGCTCGCGGGCTGTGGCGGCAACGACGAGCAGCCGGTGGCGGACAAGACGCCGGTGGCCGAGACGACGGTGGCGAAGCCGTCGCCGAAGGAGGTGGTGTCCGCGGCAGCGGCGCGCAGCGTCGAGGCCGGGACGGCGAACGTGACCATGACGGTCGTGACGACGGTGGCGGGACAGTCGTTCACCATCAGCGGCAAGGGTCAGATGGACACGGCGAAGGGCGCCCTGTCGTTCGACCTGACGTCACAGCTGCCCGAGGTGGGCGACTTCACCATGCACCAGGTCGTCGTCGACGACACGGTGTACCTGTCCGGCATGCCGGGCGCGCCCGAGGGCGAGTGGCTGAAGATGAGCCTCGACGAGCTCGGTGCTGCCAGCGGATCGGAGCTCGGCGGCAGCTCGGACCCGACCGAACAGCTGCGCATGCTCGAGCAGGTGAGCGACGGCGTCCAGGAGGCCGGGACGGAGACCGTGAACGGCGTCTCCGCGACGAAGTACACGGGCGCCATCGACCTGGCGAAGGCGGTGGACGCTTCCGCACAGCAGGGCGGCGCCGACGCCGACGCGCTGCGCAAGCAGTTCCAGCAGCTCGGTCTGACGTCGCTGCCGTTCGAGCTGTACGTGGACGACAAGGGCCGCCCCGTCCGGATGACGACCAACATGGAGACGACGGTCGAGGGCGAGTCGATGACGATGGCCTCCACCATCGACTTCACCGACTGGGGCACTGCGGTGAACATCCAGGCCCCCGCGAACGCCGTCCCGTTCTCCGAGGTGGTCGGCCAGGGCTGACCCCGCGGTGAGTGTCAGACCCACGTACGCCCTTCGCGTACGTGGGTCTGTCACGTGCTGGGGCGCTGCTCGCTGTCAGGCCCAGGAAGGCCCTCAGCCCACGTGGGTCTGACAGTCAGGAGGCGAGGCGCGGTCTCAGCAGCGCCACGAGGAAGTCGGAGTCGCCCGTGAACGGGCGCAGGTCCCAGGTCGACAGCAGCAGGTCGGGCTCGAACCTCGCCGTCCGCGTGTGCTCGAGGAACTCCTCGAAGTCGTAGCCCCGACCGGCGCCGAAACCGACCGCCGCCCTGCCGTCGTCCGCCAGGTGCGCGCGCAGCCGGCGGAGAACCTCGAGGCGGGTGCTCGGCGCGAGGAACGTCATGACGTTTCCGGCACACACCACCGCGTCGAAGGGGACGGCGACCCCCCGGGACGCGAGGTCGAGCTCGGCGAGGTCGCCGACCAGCCATTCGACGTCCGGATAGTCGTGGCGCGCCGCCTCGATCAGCACGGGGTCGACGTCGACCCCGGTGACGCTGTGGCCGGCTTGCGCGAGGAAGCCGCCCACCCTGCCGCTGCCGCAGCCCGCGTCGAGGATGCGCGCTCCCCGCGCGACCATGGCGTCGACGAGCCGCGCCTCGCCCGCCAGGTCCGCGCCTTCTGCCGCCATGGACCGGAAGCGTTCGATGTACCAGGTCGAGTGGCCGGGGTTCTCCCGCGTGATCCGCACCCACTCGCTCGGCTCCGGCATGCGGCAGACCCTCCTCGCGACACGATGCGCCCCCGACGCCGCGCCTCCCGACGTCGTCCCGACCTTACTGGCTGGCCGGGGCCGCGGCGCCGGCGCTCTACGAGGCGGGGACGCCGGCAAGGACGGCGTCGATCTGGCCGACCGCCTCCCGCAGGCCTTCCTCCATGCCCATCCGGAGGAGCTGCTCCATGGC
>JBKHWX010000301.1:0-3350 GCA_046566325.1 Actinomycetes bacterium
CGAGATCGGCAGGGTGCGGCTGCGGACGACGATGCCCCTCTTCGCGGACGAGTACCGCCGCAACCGCAGCACCGGCGGCTTCGTGCTCATCGACGAGGCCACGAACAGGACGGTCGCCGCCGGCATGGTCGTCTGACCGCTCTCCCGACTCACCTGCTCTCCACAGCGGTAAGCCCTCGGGGGCGCCGTAAACGGTCACGACAAGTACTGACGCCCGTACCGGCAGCAGTGGTTTACTCCCTCAGCGCAGGAATGTTTACCGAAGGCTCACCGGTCACTGGCCTCTGCATCAGTCTGGGGTGCGGTTCGAAGCAGCCGACCCGACACGTGTAGAGAAGGGGGACGCGTGAGGATGAGAGGCTCCGGGCATCCGGCGGGCGAGCCGGTGACCGGACCGGCCGTACCGTCGGCGACGGAGGGGCCGGCGCGGCAGGCCTCGGCGCACGCGCCCAGTACCGCGGGGTCGGCGAACGGCCTTCCCAGGTCCCGGTCGCCCGAGCCGCCTGCCACGCCTGTGCCTGCCGGCCGGCACAGCCCGCTGCCGCGCGGGACGACGTCCTCTCCCGTCCGGGGCAAGGCACGCCGGGTGCGCCGGCACCGCGCGTACCGCATGCCGTGGGTGCTCCTCGGCGCCGACGCCCTCGCTTTC
The DNA here is from genome assembly GCA_046566325.1 of Actinomycetes bacterium. Lineage (GTDB taxonomy): Bacteria > Actinomycetota > Actinomycetes > Actinomycetales > BWSM-131 > BWSM-131. The sequence goes on from JBKHWX010000301.1 coordinate 650, forward strand.
GTCGCGGCCATCACCTACGTCGACGAGATCTCGCGGCGGACCCTCCTCATGGGGGCCCTCACGATCGCGCTCTTCTGGGCCGGTGGTCTGTACCGGCCCCGGCTGACCCCCGCCGCACTCGACGACTTCCCGTCGCTCGTGGGGCGGGCCCTCATCGCCGGTGCCGTCATCACCGGTCTCGGTGCGTTCGACGACGGACGTGCCGGCCGGGTGACCCTCCTGTGTGCGATGGTCTTCGCCGGCCTCACGGTCGCCGGACGGGCGCTGGTGTACGGCGGGATGAACGTGGCACGCAGGCGGGGGCTGCTGCAGCACCGGACCCTGATCCTCGGTGGCGGTGCGATGGCGGAGAACCTCGCGGAGACGTTGCTCGAGCACCGCGAGATCGGGCTGCACCCCGTCGGCTTCCTGGACGACGACCCGCTGATGGACGTCAACAGCTCCCCCGTGCCCCACCTCGGCAGCTACTCCAACCTCGTCAACGTGATCCTCGACGAGGACATCAGCCACGTGGTGGTTGCCTTCGGCTCGCTGCGGGAGTCGCACGTCGTGGACCTGCTGCGCGACTGCGACCGCCTCGCGTGCGAGATCTTCTTCGTCCCGCGGCTCTACGAGCTGCACGCGATGCAGCGCGACATGGAGATGGCCTGGGGGACGCCGCTCGTCCGGCTGCGCCGGGCCCCGTTCCGCACGCTCGCCTGGCGCGTCAAGCGCGGTGTCGACGTCGTCGCCGCACTCCTGGCGCTCGTCCTGCTGTCCCCGGTGCTGGCCGCGTGCGCCCTCGCCGTCCGGCTGTCGATCGGACGGCATGTGATCTTCCGGCAGGAGCGCGTGGGCCTCGACGGCAGGCCCTTCACGCTGCTGAAGTTCTGCTCGCTGATGCCGGCCGACCCGTCGGAGTCCGCGCAACGCTGGAACGTCAGCGACGACGACCGCCTCACCCGGGTGGGCCGCATCCTGCGACGGACGTCCTTGGACGAGCTCCCTCAGCTGTGGAACATCCTCCGCGGGGACATGAGCCTCGTCGGCCCCCGCCCGGAGCGACCGTTCTTCGTCGCGACGTTCACCGAACGCTTCCCTCGGTACATGGCCCGCCACCGCGTCCCCGCCGGCCTCACGGGCGCCGCCCAGGTCGCGGGGCTGCGCGGCGACACGTCGATCGCCGAACGAGCCCGGTTCGACAACTACTACATCGAGAACTGGTCGCTCTGGGGCGACTGCAAGCTCCTGCTGCGCACCATCGGCCAGGTACTCCGGGGCGCCGGGCGCTGAAATCACCGTCCCCGACGACCTCGCCGGAACGCGAGCGCTGCGAGGTCAGGCGACAGCCGCCGGTAGCACGCCGACCGCCTCGAGGTGCCGCAGGACGGCGTCCACGCAGGCGTCGATGTCGGCGCCGGTCGTGTCGAGCACGAGCGCCGCGTCCAGCGGAGGCTCGTAGGGCGAGGAGATGCCGGTGAACTCGGGGATCCGGCCCGCGCGGGCCTGCGCGCACAGCCCCTTGCGGTCGCGCCGCTCGCACTCCTCCAGGGGCGTCGCGACGTGCACGAGCACGAAGTCGCCGTGGGCCTCCACCATCCGCCGGACGGACCTCCGCACCGCGTCCTCGGGCGCGATCGGGCAACAGACGGCGACGCCGCCGGCCTTCGTCACCTCGGCGGCGACGAAGCCGAGGCGCTCCACGTTCGTCGCGCGGTCCTCCCGCGAGAAGCCCAGGCCCTTGGACAGGTGCAGGCGCACCTCGTCCCCGTCGAGGAGCGTCACGGAGCGGCTCTCTCGCTCCAGCAGCCGGGCGACGAGCCAAGCGGCAAGCGTCGACTTCCCGGAGCCGGAGAGCCCCGTGAAGAAGACGGTGTAGCCGCGTCGCATGCGCCCGCGGTGGAGGGCCGCGGCCTCGGCCGCCAGCTCCGGCTCCAGCAGGTCCCCGGGGATGGCGCGGCCGGCGTCCAGCAGGCCCAGGACGGCCGCGGCGGACGCCGTCCCCGGCTGGTCGCCGTCCAGCTCGACGATCTCGACCCCGCACGAGCGCGCCAGGTCGCGCACCCGCGCCCCGACGTCCTCCGTCGGGACGCGGCGGGGCTCGAGCAGGAGCACGCGCGCGCCGCACAGCCCGGCGACGACGGCCCGAGCGAGCACGTCCGCCCCCTCCCAGCCCATGTCCGGCACGGGGAGCAGGGCGACGTCCTCCCCGTTCTCCTGCAGCCGGCGGGCGATGCGCGCCGCGAGGTGCGTCGGAGCGGCAGTCAGCCGCGCCGGGTCGAGTGTCGCCACGTGCAGCAGCGGGAGGCCGTGCTCGCGGGCGTGCAGGGCCGCCTCCTCCCGAATCCCGAGGGACGACGGCCAGTCGGGCCAGAGGACGGCCCAGGGGCCCCGGGCGCGCAGGTCGGCAGGGGTCGTCCTGACGGTCACATGGTCGTGGTGCACGGGCAGGGCGAGCCGCTCCAGGGTGCCCCAGACCACGTGCCGGCCCTCGTCAGCGGCTCCTGCCCCCTGCTCGGCCGGTGACCTTCCGTCCAGCTCCGCGCCCTCGACGACCAGGTCCGCCAGCGCGAAGCCCTCGGAGTCGGTAAGCCTCACCCGCCCGGCGGCCGCCGCGCTCGCCGCCACCGGTCCGGGGACGGCCAGCCTCCGGGCGACCGGCCACACCGTCCCGTCGGGAAGCCGCCACGTCCGCTGCGCTGTCACCGTCGCGGCGGGGTCC
>JBKHWX010000302.1:0-5213 GCA_046566325.1 Actinomycetes bacterium
TCGAGCGGTCGGGCCTACCGGCCGACGCGGTGCTGAGCATCGACGAGCACGGGCGGGACGGCGTCCTCGCCCTGATGCAGGCACGCGGGCTCGTGGACGTGCTCGTGCCCCGCGGCGGGGCGGGCCTCGTAGACCATCCCCACCACCCCCATCGGGACGCGCAGCTGGGTGAGGCGCAGCCCGTTGGGCAGCGTCCGCCCGCGGACGACCTCGCCGACCGGGTCCTCCAGCCCGGCGACCTCACGGACGGCGTCGGCGATCGCCGCGATGCGGTCGGCGTCCAGGCGCAGGCGGTCGAGCAGCCCGGCTGCCAGGCCCTCTCGCTCGCCCCGGGCGAGGTCGCGCGCGTTGGCCTGCTCGATCTGCCCGGACGACGCCACGAGGTCGTCCGCGACCGCGTGCAGGGCGGCGTCCTTGGTGGCTCTCGTCGCCTGCGCCAGCTCGCGGCCGGCGACCCGTGCGCGCAGGCACACGTCGAGCACGGCCTCGCGTGTCGCGTTCTCGGTCATGGGACAAGGGTAAGCGGGCCGCACTCCGTGATCAGAGCGGGCGGACCTCGCCGAGCACCAGCGCCGACGGCACCAGGCCGCGCTCGCTCCGCTCGTGCAGCGTCTCGCGGTCGAGGACCTCGAGCCCGACGACGTGCCAGTCCGGCAGCCCCGCGCTGGCCCGGTGCTCGGGCCAGATCCGAAGGGCCATCGCGGCGGCGTCGTCCACGTTCTCGGCCTCGTCCCAGTACCGGATCTCGACCCGGTCGGACCCGTAGCGCGCGGACGCGAGGAACGGCTGCTCGCCCTGGAGCCGCTCCAACCCGGCGTGCAGCGCCTCGGGGTCGACGCGGCGACCGGCCATCACGAGAGTGACGTGCCAGAGCGTCGCCTCGGGGACCTGCCCCGAGGGCAGACCGTCGTCGACCGGCCCAGCCCTCTCCACAGCGGTCGTGCTCCTCTCGTTCCCATTGTGGTCGTCAGCGGCCCACCGCGCCGCGCGGGGATCGCCAGCGGGTCCTCGACAGCGGAGTCAGCCGACCAGCAGCACGAGGTCGTCCCGGTGCACGAGCTCGCGGTCGTAGCCCTTGCCCAGCGTGCGGGCGAGCTCACGGGTCGACCGCCCGAGCAGACCAGGGAGCTCGGCCGAGGAGTAGTTCACCAGTCCGCGTGCCACCGCGTGGCCGCTTTGGTCACACAGGTCGACAGGATCACCCGCTTCGAACGCTCCGGTGGCGCCGGTCACACCCGCTGGGAGCAGTGACGCCCTCCGCTGGACGACGGCCTGGACCGCCCCCGAGTCCAGCACCAGCTGGCCGTGGGCGTGGGCCGCGTGCGCGAGCCACAGCAGCCGCGTCGGGCGGCGGCGGGCGGTCGCGTCGAACCACGTGCCGACGTCCTGACCGGCCAGGGCGGGACGCACCTGCTCGGCGCTCGTCAGCAGGACCGGGATGCCCGAGGAGGTCGCGATCCGGGCGGCTTCGACCTTGGTGACCATGCCACCCGTTCCGACGCCCGCCGAGCCGACCGAGCCGATCGTGACGCCGCCGAGGTCCGTGGCGTCGCGCACGCGAGCTACCCTCAGGGCGCCGGGGCGGCTCGGCGGCCCGTCGTACAGGGCGTCGACGTCGCTCAGCAGCACGAGCGCGTCGGCGTGCACGAGGTGCGCCACGAGCGCGGCCAGCCGGTCGTTGTCCCCGAAGCGGATCTCGTCGGTCGCGACGGTGTCGTTCTCGTTCACGATGGGGACGACGCCCATCCGCAGCAGCCGGTAGAGCGTCCGCTGGGCGTTGCGGTAGTGGCTGCGCCGGATCATGTCCTCGGCGGTCAGCAGCACATGCCCGGCGGTGATCGAGAACGTCCCGAACGCCTCGGTGTACCGGGCGAACAGCTGGCCCTGGCCGACGCTTGCGGCCGCCTGCTGGGTCGCGAGGTCACGGGGTCGCCGGACCAGCCCGAGCGGTGCGAGGCCGGCGGCGATGGCCCCCGACGAGACGAGGACGACGTCCTGCCGGTGCGCGCGCCGGTCGGCGAGCGCGGCCACCAGGGCGAGCAGCCGCTCCCCGTCGATCCCCCCCGCGGCGGTGGTGAGGGACGACGACCCCACCTTGTCGACGACACGCGGGGCGTCCGCGAGCCCCTCCCGCGTGTGCGGGCCGACCCTGCCCGCCATCAGCCCGTCTCCCCCGTCACCGCTGGTCGTCCCGTGCACGACCTGCCCCGGAGCGCCGCTCGGCCGCGTCGGGCTGCCCCGGGTCGACCCACCGCCCGGCGGCCCGCTCGCGAGCCAGGTCGGCCCTCGCCTCGGCGCGAGCCTGGCGTCGTCCCTCGTACTGCTCGCGCTTCTCCCCACGGGTGGGGCGGTGGCCCTCCGCGAGGCGGGGGTCCGTGCCACGCGGTCCCGCGAGCAGCTCGGCGCCGCCCACGAGCGTCGGCTCCCAGTCGAAGACGACGGCGTCGGCGTCCCCTCCGATCACGACCTCCGAGCCCGCGACCGCCCCGGCCGTCAGCAGCGCGTCCTCGACGCCGAGCCGTGCGAGCCGGTCCGCGAGGTAGCCGACCGCCTCGTCGTTGGAGAAGTCCGTCTGGCGCACCCATCGCTCCGGCTTCACGCCGCGCACCCGGAAGATCTCCCGCGCGGCGTCGTCCGGAGCCCGCTGTCGCGAGACCGTGAAGCCGGCGTCGTCGACCGGTGTCGGGCGGAGCACGACGCGGAGCGCCGACAGGATCGGCACGGCCGCCCTCGCCTGCTCGACCAGCCGCGCCATCGCGAAGGACAGCTCCCGCAGCCCCTCGTGCGTGGCCGCGGAGACCTCGACCACCTCGTACCCGCGGCTCTCCAGCTCGGGGCGGACCAGGTCGGCGAGCTCGCGCGCCTCCGGCACGTCCACCTTGTTCAGGGCGACGACCCGGGGTCGCTGGTTCAGTGGCAGCGCCGCCGCTCCGCCCGCATCGGCCCCCTGCACGGCGGCGTCGAGCTCGACCGCGTACGCGTCCAGCTCGCTCTCGATGACCTCCAGGTCGCTCACCGGGTCCCGGCCCGGCTCGAGGGTCGCGCAGTCGAGAACGTGCACGAGGACGGCGCACCGCTCGACGTGCCGCAGGAACTCCAGCCCCAGGCCCTTGCCCTCGCTCGCCCCGGGGATGAGGCCCGGCACGTCCGCGACCGTGAACCGCACGTCGCCGGCCGAGACGACGCCGAGGTTGGGTACCAGGGTCGTGAAGGGGTAGTCGATGATCTTGGGCCGGGCGGCGGACAGTGCGGCGATCAGGCTCGACTTGCCGGCGCTCGGGTATCCCACGGGCGCCACGTCGGCGACCGACTTCAGCTCGAGGACGACGTCCCCCGACCAGCCGGGCTCGCCCAGGAGGGCGAAACCGGGCGCCTTGCGGCGCGGGGAGGCGAGCGCCGCGTTGCCGAGCCCGCCACGGCCTCCCTGCGCGACGACGAAGCGCGTGCCCGCCCCGACGAGGTCCGCCAGGACCTCGCCCGGCTCGCCGTCCCGGACGCTCTTCACGACCGTGCCGGACGGCACCCGCAGGACCAGGTCGTCGCCGTCCGCGCCGTGGCGCAGCCCTCCCTGCCCCGGCCGGCCGTTCGCCGCCCGCCGGTGCGGGCCGTGGTGGTACTCGAGCAGGGTGGTGGTCGACGGGTCGACGAGCAGGACGACGTCCCCGCCCCGGCCGCCGTTGCCGCCGTCCGGCCCGCCGAGCGGCTTGAACTTCTCCCGGTGCACCGACGCGCAGCCGTTGCCGCCGTCGCCGCCTGCGACGTGCAGGACGACCTTGTCGACGAAGCTCGCCATCAGTGCACTCTTCTCCTCGACCTCTGGTGGGTTTTCGGGGCCTCGACGGGCCTTCAGACCCCGGAAACCCACCAGAGATGGCATGTGGTCGGGGTGGACGCGCGAAGGGGTGAGCCGGAGGACCGGCTCACCCCTTGTCGGATTCGTGCGTCAGACCGAAGCGGCGAGCCTCACTCGCCCGCCGGGACGACGATGCTGACGGTGCGGCGTCCGCGCTTCGTGGCGAACTGGACGGCGCCGGGTGCCAGCGCGAAGAGCGTGTCGTCGCTCCCGCGGCCGACGTTGTCCCCGGGGTGGAAGTGCGTGCCGCGCTGCCGGACGATGATCTCGCCCGCGTTGACCTGCTGGCCGCCGAACCGCTTCACGCCGAGCCGCTGCGCGTTGGAGTCGCGGCCGTTCCGGGTGGAGCTGGCGCCCTTCTTGTGTGCCATCGTCTGCTACCGCCTGCCTAGCTGCTGTTTGGGGTGCTGGTCGGGTGTGGGGACGCCGCGTGCGCGACGCGCTCAGGAGTTGATGCCGGTGACCTTGACCTGGGTCAGCTTCTGGCGGTGGCCCTGGCGCTTGCGGTAGCCGGTCTTGTTCTTGTACTTCAGGATGGTGATCTTCGGCCCCTTCGTGGCGCGGAGCACCTCGGCCGTGACCGTCGCCCCGGCCAACGTGCTCGCGTCGGAGGTCACGGTGTCGCCGTCCACGAGGAGCACCGGCTTCAGCTCGACGGTCGACCCGGCGTCGCCGGCCACCCGGTCGATGGTCAGCACGTCGCCGACCGAAACCTTCTCCTGACGGCCGCCTGCGCGGACGATCGCGTACACCTCGAGCTCACTCCCTGACGTCGCCTCGTGCTGGTGGTTCTCGCCGTGCTCAACCGCTCGGCGACGGGCCGGACGGCGCTTCTCGGGGCACACACAGCAGGGCACGCCGAGGGCGTGCCGTAGGACAGGTTACGGATCGCGCCGCACCGGGGTCAAACCGGCCGCCGGAGTCCGTCACTGGGTGCCGTCGGTGCCCGCGAGCAGGGCGTCCCCGTGCGGTGGGGCCGCCGACTCGGCCGGCGGCTCCGGCTGCGGCGCCTCGACGCTCGCCGAGTGCTCCGCCTCGTGCTTGGCGCGGGCAGCCGCGGCCACCTTGGCGACCGCGGCCGACTGCTCCGCGCGTCGCCGGTCCTCCGCCGCCACTGCTGCCTTGTCCTTCCTGGGCTGCTTCTTCTCCGGCTTGGCCGAGGAGCCGCCGTTGGAGCCGGACTGCTGCCTGCCGCCGTCCGACTGGCCCTTGCCCACCGGGTCGTCGAACATCACGACGCCCCGCCCGCCGCAGTGCTCGCACGGCTCGCTGAACGCGTCGAGCAGACCCTGGCCCACGCGCTTGCGGGTCATCTGGACCAGCCCGAGCGACGTCACCTCGGCCACCTGGTGCTTCGTCC
>JBKHWX010000303.1:0-5517 GCA_046566325.1 Actinomycetes bacterium
GGCATCCGCGCCGGTATCTCGTGGTGGACGCCACCGGGGACGTCGACGCCGTCCAGAAGCAGATCCGGGAGCGCCTGACCGCCATGCTGCCCCCGTCCCCGCGCCACCTTGCCGAGGCTGAGGAGAAGGCTCGCCGCGAGGCGGAGGAGAAGGCCCGGCGCGAGGCCGAGGAGAAGGCGCGCCAGGAGGCGGAGGAGCTCTCCCGCATCACCGACCCCGCCAAGCGCGCGGCTCTCGAACGGGAGCGCAACCGTCTGGCGGCGGAACAGCGGGCACGGGAGCTGGCGCGGAAGGAGGCGGCTCGGAGCGCGAGCCGGAGCGCGTCGTCCGCAGGAGAGCCCGGTCAGCAGGGCGCCCACCCGGCGAACGACCTGTTGCACATCGAGGAGGACGGTTCCCGATGACGGTCTGGGACGAGGTCGTCGGCCAGCCGGACGCCGTCGCGGCGCTGCAACGGGCGGCCGCGATGGCGGAGGACGTGCTGGCAGGGCGCGGCCCGGGCCCGGCGCACGCCTGGCTCGTGACGGGACCGCCGGGCTCGGGCAGGTCCGTCGCGGCGCGCGCGTTCGCTGCCGCACTGCAGTGCGACCGCGGTGGCTGCGGCGAGTGCCATGAGTGCACGACGGTGCTGAAGGGCACGCACGCTGACGTGCAGGTGGTGGTGACCGAGGGGCTCACGATCGACACCGAGTCGACGCGGTACCTCGTGCTGAGCGCGCAGAGGTACCCGTCCCGGGGCCGGTGGAGGGTGGTCATCGTCGAGGATGCCGACCGGATGCACGAGCGCGCTTTCAACGTGCTCCTGAAGTCGATCGAGGAGCCGCCGCCCCGCACCATCTGGGTCCTGTGTGCTCCCAGTCCGGAGGACGTCCTGGTCACGATCCGGTCCCGCTGCCGGGCCCTGCGGCTGCGCCTGCCGGCGGTGCAGGACGTCGCCGACCTGCTCGTGCGGCGCGACGGCGTCGACCCGGCCATGGCTGCGTTCGCAGCCCGCGCGGCGCAGAGCCACGTCGGCATGGCACGTCGTCTCGCGCGTGACGAGACGGTTCGCAACCGCCGGCACGAGGTCGTGTCCATCCCGTTCGAGCTGAGCGGCGTGACGGACGCCGTCCTCCAGGCGGGCGCCCTCGTCGAGATCGCCGGTGAGGAGGCGACCGCGGCGACGGCGGAGCGGGACGCAGCGGAGCGGGTGGCGCTCCTGCACTCCCTCGGGGCGGACGAGGGGGGCGCGCTGCCCCGCGACGTCCGGTCGCAGGTGAAGCAGCTCGAGACCGACCAGAAGAGGCGAGCCACCCGCTACCGCCGGGACGTCCTCGACCGGTCGCTGCTCGACCTCCTGTCCGTCTACCGCGACGTGCTGCTGCTGCAGCTCGGGGCGGACGTCGACCTCGTCAACGCCCCTCTGCGGGCCCAGCTCGTCAAGCTGGCGGACTCCAGCACCCCTGAGCAGACGCTCCGCCGGATGGACGCGATCGGCGAGGCCCGCGAGCGCATCGGCCTGAACGTGAACCCGCTGCTCGCGGTCGAGGCGATGGCGCTGCAGCTGCTGCCCTCCGGCTGACGCTCGGCCGGCCGTGGATCTGGCACCCTCCCGACACGGGTTATCGTCGCAGGGTGGGCATGGTGATGGCGGTCGCCTTCGTCAAGCACGGCCGCCTGTACTACGTGGATCCCGGTGAGCACCGGCCGGACATCGGCGACCGGGTGGTCGTCGACGTCTCCGGAACGGAGCGGGTCGCGACCGTGCTCTGGCGGCCCGCGTACGGGGACGACGGCGACGGCCTCCCCCTCTCCCTCCCGGCGGTCCTGCGGATGGCGAGCGAGCGGGACGTGCAGGTGGCGGACGACGCGCAGGCGCGCAGCATCCGGGCCCGCACGGTCGCGAAGCGCCAGGTGCGCGAGCAGGGGCTCGCGATGCAGGTGCTCGCGGCTGAGCACGACGCAGCCGACCAGCGGACCACCATCTGGTTCTCCGCGCCGCACCGGGTGGACTTCCGACAGCTCATCCGGACGCTCTCGCGGGAGCTGCAGATGCGCGTCCTGCTGCGCCAGGTGGGGGACCGGGAGCGCGCCAAGCTCCTGGGCGGTGTCGGGGTGTGCGGCCGCGAGCTCTGCTGCGCCACGTTCCTCGACCGGTTCGAGCCCGTCACCTTGAGCATGGCCCGGGACCAGCAGCTCGGCACCGACCCGCTGCGCATCTCGGGCGCCTGCGGTCGGCTGATGTGCTGCCTGCGGTACGAGCACCCGCTCTACAAGGACTTCACCGGTCGGCCCCCGGCCCGGGACGGCGGTGGTGACTGCGAGCACGCGGGCAGCTGCGGCTCGCGGGCCGCGCACGACGCCGCGCGCGCCGAGGAGACGGCGGCGAGGACGGCGCAGGTCGCCCGCGCGGCGCGGCCGGGCCCGCCGATCCAGCGCGGGGGTCTGCCGCTGGGCGCCCCCGTCCCGCCGGCGGTCGCATCCGCGGAGCCGCACGACGCTGCCTCTCGTCTGCAGGCGTGAGAGGACGCAGATGGCCGTGGGCAGCCGCGGCTGTGGTCGTCGTCCTGGTCGCCGTGGCCGTGGGCGTGCTCCTGCGCGGCGGGCCCACGCCGTCGGGGACGTCGTCCCAGCTGCCGCCTCTCGCCGAGCCGACGCTGCGCCCGGGAGATCCGTCGACCGACCCCGCCTACAGCACGTACTACCGCCAGCACCCGCGCTGGATGAGCTGCCGCCAGCACGCGAAGTGCACCCGCGTGACCGTGCCCGTCGACTGGGACGACCCGGCCGCGGGCAGCATCGAGCTGGCGGTGGCGAGGCTGCCGGCGACGAAGCCGGGTGAGCGGATCGGATCGCTGGTGCTGAACCCGGGTGGGCCCGGCGGTTCCGGCGCCGACTACGTCGGCGACTACGGGGAGTACGTCACGACGCCCGATGTTCGCGCCCGGTACGACATCGTCGGCTTCGACCCTCGGGGCGTGGGGCAGTCGCACCCGGTCGACTGCCTGTCCGACCGCGCGATGGACCGGTACCTCGCGTTCGACGCCGACCCGGACACGCCGGGTGGCCTCCAGGCCATGCGACAGGAGGCCGACAGGTTCGCGGGCGGCTGTCTCGCGAGCGCAGGGTCGCTGCTCGGCCACGTCGACACGATCTCGGCCGCGAAGGACATGGACGTGCTGCGCGCCGTCCTCGGTGACAAGCGGCTGAACTACCTCGGCAAGTCGTACGGAACGCTGCTCGGCGCGACCTACGCAGGGGAGTACCCGGGGCGCGTCGGCCGGATGGTGCTCGACGGCGCCCTCGACCCGGCCAGCAGCCACGACGACGTCGTCCTCGGGCAGGCCGTCGGCATGCAGCAGGCGCTGCGCGCGTACGTCGCGGACTGCCAGGCGGGCGAGCAGAAGCAGCAGTGCCCGCTGCCCGGTGACGTCGCCGCCGGCGAGAAGCGGGTGCGCCAGCTGCTGGACGACGCGGACCGCTCGCCGCTGCGCACGAGCGACCCGGCACGGCCCGTGACCGCGTCGCTGGCGCTCAACGGCGTGATCCAGCCCCTCTACGACGACCGGAGCTGGCCGGAGCTGACCGCGGCCCTGTCGTCGGCGTTCTCGGGTGACGGGACGAAGCTGCTCGCGCTCGCGGACCAGTACGCCCAGCGGGGGCCGGACGGGTCCTACGACGGGAACCTGCTCGAGGTCTTCAACGCCGTCACCTGCCTCGACTACCCGATGAACGACGACCCGGCAGCGATGCACGCCCTGGAGCAGCGGCTCGTCGCCGCCTCACCCACCTTCGGGTCGTACTTGGCCTATGGAGAGGTTCTGTGCGGAGAGTGGCCGGTCACGCCGGTGCGCACGCCGGCGCCGATCCGGGCGGACGGCGCCCCTCCGATCCTCGTCGTCGGCACGACGGGCGACCCCGCGACCCCGTACCGCTGGGCGCAGGCGCTGGCTCGGGAGCTGAAGTCGGGGCGCCTGCTGACCTGGGACGGCGAGGGGCACACCGCGTACCTGCGCGGCTCGCAGTGCGTCGACGGCGCGGTCGACAGGTACCTGCTGGACGGCGAGCTGCCGGGCGAGGGAGCCGCCTGCAGCCGCTGACCCTTCCGGGCGGTCGGACCGCGACCGCCGACCCGTCGGGTCGAGGAGCCGACGGCCCTCTTGCTATCCTGTGGCACCGTGCCGGAAACCCGGCGCTGCCGCCTTAGCTCAGTCGGCCAGAGCGATTCACTCGTAATGAATAGGTCGTGGGTTCGATTCCCACAGGCGGCTCCACGCTTTGCGCAGGTAAGCAGCATTCCGCCCGGCCGTCTCGGCCGGCGATGGCCGGTCGAGGGCCGACATTCTGGCCGCGGTCGAGGACGCAGCGGCCATCGTCAATGAGCGGAAGGTTCCGCTGACCCGGCCCGCATGAGGCTGCTGCTGGACGCCACCCTCTCGCGCGCGCTCTGCCTACCGCTGGCAGAGGCGGGCTACGAGGCTCCGGCGTCGTGAAGCCACCATCACCCCTCCCCATCCCCTGAGCCGCCACACGGGACGACAACCGCGCCGCGGCAGGAGCGGCCGCGGTCCGGAGCGGATGGCAAGCGCGTGATACGTGATAGGAGTCGCGGGTGAGCTCATCCGCCCACCACCCGGGGCGCGGGAGGCGACGCCCCCTGGTGGGTCCCACGCTTGCGTTCACCGCGATCGTGCTGATCTCCGTGAACCTGCGGCCCGGCGCAACGTCGGTTGGCCCGGTCCTGGAGGAGCTCCGCAGCGGTCTGGGGATGAGCGCCGGGGTCGCCGGGGTGATGACCGCGCTCCCGGGGCTGTGCTTCGCGGTCGCGGGGGCGCTCGCGATCCCGCTCGCGCGCAGGAGCGGGCTGACGGGAGGCACCACCCTCGGAATGGCGGCGATCGTGCTCGGGCTGGTGCTCCGGTCCTTTACCGGAGCGCTGTGGCTCTTCCTGGTGCTCTCGGTCGTCGCGCTGGCGGGCATGGCCGTCGGCAACGTGCTCGTGCCGGCCTGGATCAAGCGCCATGCCGGGAACCGCGAGGGCCTGCTGATGGCGCTGTACAGCTCCGGGCTCACCCTGGGCGGCTCGATCGCCTCGCTCTCCGCCGCGCCCATGGCCGCCCAGCTGGCAGGCGGCTGGCGGACGGCGCTCGGCATCTGGGCCGCGCTCGCGCTCGTCGCTCTGGTGCCGTGGGCAGTCATGACCCACCGGGAGCACCGGGACCCGGACGACCATCGGGCACCGGACGAAGGGCCGTGGGGACGGCTCACGGGGTCCCGCACCGCGCTGGCGCTGTGCCTCTACTTCGGGGTTCAGGCGACCAACGCCTACGTCCAGTTCGGGTGGCTGCCCCAGATCTACCGGGACGCCGGCCTGTCGGCCGAGACGGCCGGAGCGCTCACGTCCGTGGTCGCCGGCCTCGGCGTGGTCGGTGGGCTCGTCATGCCGGGTCTTATCACGCGGTCGGCGAACCTGTCGTGGGCGATGCTGGTGCTCGGGGTCATCATGGTCGCCGGTTACCTGGGCCTGCTGTGGGCGCC
>JBKHWX010000304.1:0-8553 GCA_046566325.1 Actinomycetes bacterium
CGCAAGGTACTCCTCCCGGGCCGGCGCACGGTCCGCCACGAGCCGCACGATCTCGTCGTACACACCCGGGAACAGCGCGGCGAACGAGAGGTCCTCGAGCTCCCACTTGATGGTGTTCATCCCGAGCCGGTGGGCCAGCGGGGCGTAGATCTCGAGCGTCTCGCGCGCCTTGCGCTGCGCGGACTCCTGCGACACGTACCGCCCCGTGCGAGCGTTGTGCAGGCGGACGGCCAGCTTGATCACCAGGACGCGGATGTCGCGGGCCATCGCCACGACCATCTTGCGCACCGTCTCGGCCTGCGCTGCGTCCCCGTACGTGACCTTGTCGAGCTTCGTGACGCCGTCGACGAGCATCGCGATCTCGTCGCCGAAGTCCTTGCGGAGCATCTCCAGCGTGTACGGCGTGTCCTCCACGGTGTCGTGCAGCAGGGCCGCCGCCAGCGTGGACGTCGTCATCCCCAGGTCGGCGAGGATCGTGGCGACCGCGACGGGGTGCGTGATGTAGGCGTCCCCGCTCTTGCGCCGCTGCCCGCGGTGTGCCTGCTCGGCGACGAGGTACGCCCGCTCGATCACGGAGACGTCGGTCTTGGGGTGGTTCGACCTGACGCTGCGCAGGAGCGGCTCGAGCACGGGGGACGTCGGCGTGTTGGTCCGCGCCCCGAGCCGGGAGAGCCGACGGCGCAGGCCCACGGGGCCGGTGTCGTGGGGGCGCCCGGCGGGCAGGGACGTGCCGGGCGGCGGGGTGGCCCGCTGGTCCGCCGGGCTCGCAGGAGCGCCTGCAGACGCGGGAGCGGTGGCGCGGGGGACGCCCGGCGGCGGGACGGTCGGCACACCGGGCTTCGCCGGACCGATCTGCCGCGGCTCGGCCGGGCTCCTGGCGAGCGCATGCGCGGGAACGTCGTCCGCCATCGCTCACCTCCCGGAAGAGTCGAACACGGGAAGCGCCCCGTGACGCCAGTCTACGGCCGGCGGAGCCGGGCGCGTCACGGCTCGCTCCGGCGCCCTCCCGGCGGAGGGGGCCGGCCGAAGCGGCCCTGCAGGACCCGGACGAGGCCGGGAGCCGCGCCGTGCAGCCGGGCGGGCACGACCAGCCACGAGGGGACGAACACGTCGTCCCGACCCCGCTCGATCCCGCGGACGACGGCCTGCGCGACGTCGTCGACGCTCACGGGCCGCGGGAAGCGCCGGGCGTAGGGACTCCCCCGCCGGTCGAAGAACGGAGTGTCCACTGCTCCGGGAAACACCGTCGTCACCCCGACGCCCGACCCTTCCAGCTCGTACCGCAGGCTCTCGCCGAAGACGTGCAGCGACGCCTTCGTGCCGGCGTACACGGACTCCTCCGCGACGCCGAGCAGGCCGGCGATGGACGAGACGAGCACGACGCGCCCCCGGCGTCGGTCGAGCATCGGCGGCAGGAGCAGCCGGACCAGCTCGAGGTGCCCGGCCACGTTCACGTCCAGCAGCCGGCGTGCCTCGCCGGCCGGCATGTCCGTCGTCCGGCCCGCCCAGCCCTGGCCCGCGTTGCACACGAGGAGGTCGACCGGCCCGCTCCACTCGGCCACCGCGACGGCGGCGTCAGGTGCGGCGAGGTCGACCGCGAGAACCTGCCCGCCCGTCCTCGACGCCACCTCGGCCAGGGCCTCCCGCGAGCGTCCCGTCAGCCTCAGGTCGACGCCCGCTGCGGCCAGGCGCTCCGCGAGGGCTGTGCCGATGCCCGACGACGCACCGGTGACCAGCGCGCGCCAGCCGCGCAGCGTCGTCCTCACGGTGATGCCGTCTGTCTCGAGACCTGCGGCGCGCGCCGAGCGAGGACGACGACACCCGAGGCCATCACGAGCAGCCCCAGGACCTGGCCCACCACCGCCCCCGCCGACGAGTCCAGGTTCTCGCCCAGCCAGGTGATCCCGATGCCGATGCTGACGAGCGGGTCGGTGATGATGATCACCGCCAGCTCGGGCGCCAGCGCGACCCCGGCCTGGAAGGACGCCTGGTTGAGCAGGAAGCCGAGGGGTCCGCAGACGAGCATGACGTACACCGGCCAGTTGGTCAGCAGCACGCCCAGGCCCTGCTGAAGGTCCGTGACCACGAGCTTTACCATCCCCGCGGTCACTCCGTAGAAGATGCCCGCGCCCACGGCCAGCGACAGGGTCCGGACACGGCCGGGTCGGCGCGCGGCCACGACGAGGCAGACGACGAGGATCGCCGCGAGCGCCGACGCCACGGGCAGCACCCGCCCCAGCCGCAGCCCGGTGCTCCCGCCGCTCGGCCGGGCGAGCAGCAGGAACCCGGCCAGCCCCACGACGCACATCCACGACCCGACCAGCACGGTCCGGTCCGGACGGCGCCGCTTCAGCGCCGCCCCGAACACGACCGCGAACAGCACCCCGGTGACCAGGATCGGCTGCACCAGCACGAGCGGCGCGTACTTGAGGGCGATCCACTGGCCGACGACCCCTGCGGCGTTCGCGACCAGCGACAGCAGCCACAGGGGCTGGTGGGCGAGGTCGACGAGCAGGCTGAACCGGACGGTGTTTCGGCTCGGCACCCGGTGCGTCGCCTGGTGCTGAAGGCTGCCGGTGAGGCCGAAGCTCGCGGCAGCGCCTACCGCGGCGGGGACGGCGACCAGGAGGTTGGTCGTCTCTGCGGACATCAGACTCCGGCCGGTCGCCTGGAGGTCCGCTCCATCTCCGCGAGAAGCTCCTTCGTCACGACGTCGACCTGCTCCGCCAGGTGCCGGCCCAGCTCTGCCTCGTCATGAGCGCTCGTCACGCAGACCGCCACCTGCTGCCCCCACGTCATTACCCCGACAGAGACACCTACACCCGGTGCCAGCGGGAGGACGGGGTACGCGAGCGTGATCGGCGCGCCGTCCAGGGAGACCGGGGGCGCGAGAGGCGCACCGTCGACGTCGTGCCCGGCCGACCGCAGCCCGGGCAGGACGGTGACGATGCTGCTGAACCAGGTGCCGCGGTAGATCGCCCGGGCGAGGACGGCGTTGAAGCCGGGCGGGAGCAGACCGATCGTGCGGACGACGACGCCTGCGGCTGCGAGCGACCCGGGGTCTCGGGCGCGGCGCAGCGCTTCCCGAGTCCGGTCCAGCCGCCCCGGCAGCGTCATCGGCCCGGTCGGCAGGTCGACGCGGGCCGCTGTGGTGAGGTTCCCGTCGTCCGCGGCGGTGTCGGCGGTCCTCACGGAGACGGGGACGAGGACGCGCACGACGGGCGGGCACGGCGACCGGCCGTCGTCCAGGACCCGGTGCAGCGCCTCGGCGAGCACGGTCAGCACGACCTCGGACGTCGAGGCGCCCGCCAGCCGCCGCACGGCGCGCACCGTGTCCAGCGGCAGCAGCAGGCAGGTGTGGCGACGGCGGGAGCTCGTCACGGCACGGTTCAGCGCCGTGCGCGGCGCGGGTCCTGCCGCAGCGAGGCGCCACAGCCCCCGGGCCACGGAGCGCACGCCGACCCTGCGGGATGCGGCTCGGCCGGTCGGCCGCCCCGCCACCGGCTGCGTCGGGCCGCCTTCGCCCGAGGTGCCCGCGCGCTGGGCGAGCAGGACCGTCAGCGCCACGCCGTCCGCGCACGCGTGCTGGATCTTGATGAGGAGCAGGCTCTGGCCCCCGGCGAACCCCGTGACGAGGCGGGCCTGCAGCGGACGGCCGGGGGGCGAGATTCCGCTGCTGAAGAAGTCGTCGAGGGCGGGCGTGAGGGCCGTCGGGGGGGACGACGCAGAGCCCTGTTCGACCCTTTGCTCCCTCACCGCGTCGAGCATGTCGACCTGCCCGTCGCCCACCCAGGCAGGCCGGCGGAGGGACGAGCCGCGGTCGAGCGAGCTGCCGAGCCGTGGGGCCCCGAGCAGCAGCTGGACGACGTCCGGGAGGGTCACGCAGGAGCCGTCCGGCTTGGCCCCCAGCAGCATCGCGGTGCCGAGCTGCTGCGGCACCTCCTCCGACGCGACCTGGACGAACAGCGCGTCCTGGGGCCGCAGCGTCTCGCGGGGGATGCGGTGAGGTGACTCCAGCAGTGCCCGGACGCCGTCCTCGAGTGTGCCGCGGGCCGCATGCCGTGCCGCCTCGGCCGCCATGCCTTGCAACCTGTCGGGGTCGCGGACCAGCTCGCGCAGGGTCTTCGTGAGCTCGCCGGTCCGGTTGCTGACCACCGCCAGGCCCGCCTTCTCCATGAGTGCGGCGTTGGCTCTGCCGTGGGCGGCGATGGGGCGGTGCAGCACGATGGGACGGCCGCAGGCGATCGCCTCGAGGCTGGTCGCCCCGCCGGCGTTGGTGACGATCACGTCGGCGGCGACCGTGAGGTCCGGCATGCGGTCGGTCCAGCCGAGCAGACGGAGCCTGGGCTCGACCGCGGCGAGCGGCTCGAGCTTGGCCCGGGCCTCCTCGTTGCGGCCGCAGACGACGACCGCGACGACGTCCGGACCGGCGGCGAGCACCTCCCGCGTCGTCTCCTCCACGTCCCCGAAGCCGAACGACCCGCAGCTGACGAGGACGACGAACGCGTCGGCGGGCAGCTGCAGGCGGTCGCGCGCCGCCGCCCGGTCCCCCGGCCTGAACTGCCTCCGCACCGGCGGCGCGGACACGACGACCGGCGCGTCGGGGACGCACGCGAGCGCGACGGGAACGGCCGCCTCGTGCATGACGAGGTTCAGGTCGAGGTCGCGGTAGACCCAGAAGGGGTGGGGGGCGAAGTCCGAGACCCAGGCCCCGACGGGCGCCGTCAGCCAGCGCCTGCGGAGCCACTCCAGCCCCGCGCTGCCGAGCGGGTACGTCGAGAGGACGACGTCGGGGCGGATCCGGCGCACGGGCCCGGCGAGGCGTCGTCCCGCCCACGCCGCGACGAACGCCTTCGACGCCCCCGCGAACCACGGCATGCGCCAGAGGGACCGGTAGAAGAACTCGTACAGCCACGGGGTGGTCTCGACGTTCTGCACGTAGATCCAGCGGAAGAGCCGGCCGACGCCGGGACCCATGACGTCGAGCGTGTCCAGCCACGTGACGTCCGCGTCGGGCCACATCCCCCGCACGGTGTCCTCGAGCGCACGCCCGGTCGCGTTGTGGCCCTCTCCCATGTCGGCGGACACGACGAGCACTCGCACGGTGCCATGCTGCACGGGTCAGGCTGGACGGCTCTGCTGAGAACGGCACCAATCCGAGCCGGAGCGTTGGCCCCTGCGCACAACTGCCACCCCCGCGTGATCATGCAATCCCGCCACCCCCTTGGTCGTTGATCATGCAATCCCGCCACCCCCCCGTGATCATGCAGTCGCGCCACCCCCCCGCATGATCATGCAGTCGCGCCACCCCCCGCATGATCATGCAGTCCCGCCCACCCTTCGTGTTGATCGTGGTGGCCAGACTGCATGATCACCGCCGACGGGGAGGACCGCAGCAGGTGGCCAGAGTGCATGATCACCGCGAGGCGAGGAGAGCCGGGAAGGTGGCCAGAGTGCATGATCAACGCGGGGAGTGTCCGTTCTACGGACTGCTGGCCTTCGCGGCCTTGCGGGCTCGATAGGCGGCGACGTTGGTCCGGTTGCCGCAGCGCGCCTCGCAGTAGCGCCGGGACCGGTTGCGCGAGAGGTCCACGTGCACGTCCTGGCAGTCGTCCGCCTCGCACACGCGCAGCCTGCTGAGCTCGTCCCCGCGGACGACGTCCACGAGCGCCATCGCCGCCTCCACCGCCATCCGCGTCGCGAGCGGCTGGTCGGGGGTCGTGGCATGCAGGTGCCAGTCCCACTGGTCGTGCCGGACGAGCTGCGGCAGGGCCCGGGCGCTGGCCAGCATCCGGTTCACGCCGTCCGCGACCACCTCCGCGTCGTCGGTCGTCCAGAGGCGTTGCAGCTCGAGCCGAAGCTCGCGGACGGCGTCGAGCTCGGCCCGGTCGTGGCGGCGGCTGCCGGTGAACTGCCACTGGTCGACGAAGCGGTCCAGGTCCTTCTCGGTCGCGAGGGTGTCCCCCTCGACGCTGCCGTCCCCCAGGGTGTTGACCAGCGCGGCAGCCGTGAGCAGCGCCACCTCGGTGTCATGGGTGAAAACCACTTTGACTCCTGACGGTCACGTCCTCTACTGTCACTACCGACAACCATTTTACCCCTGACACCGCTTCCGGCTCCGATCGTGGCGCCGGCTGTCAGTCCGAAGGAGGCCCTCGTGAGCGCGTTCACCGACGTCCGCCAGTCGCACGTCCGTCGGATCGAGAGAGGCCATCCTCATGGCGCAGCCGGCGGCCGGGGCGGACGGAGCCACCTCGCCACAGGCCTGTGGCTCGCGCTCGTCTCGGCCGCGGCCTTCGGCAGTTCCGGGTCGCTCGGCAAGTCCCTGCTCGACACGGGGTGGTCCCCCGGTGCGGCGGTCACCCTGCGGATCGCGGGCGCGGCCCTCGCCCTGCTCGTGCCCGCGTTCTTCGCCCTCCGGGGACGCTGGCACCTGCTGCTGCGGAACGCCCGCCTGGTCAGCGTCTACGGCGTCGTCGCGGTGGCGGGCGCGCAGCTCTGCTACTTCAACGCCGTCACCAGCATCTCCGTCGGTGTCGCACTGCTGCTCGAGTACCTGGCCGTCGTCCTCGTCGTGCTGTGGCTGTGGGTCCGGTACGGCAACACGCCGCGCCCGCTGACGGTGCTCGGCATCGTGCTGTCCGTCGCCGGGCTCCTTCTCGTCCTCGACGTCATCGGGGGGATGCGGGTCGACGTCGTCGGCGTGCTCTGGGCGCTCGGCGCCGCGGTGGGCCTGGCCTTCTACTTCGTGCTCTCCGCGCGGGAGGACACCGGCCTGCCACCGCTCGTGATGGCGACGGCGGGCATGGCGGTGGCCGCCGTCGTCCTGGGCGTGGCCGGGTTCGTCGGGGTTCTGCCTC
Source organism: Actinomycetes bacterium (assembly GCA_046566325.1). Lineage (GTDB taxonomy): Bacteria > Actinomycetota > Actinomycetes > Actinomycetales > BWSM-131 > BWSM-131. Next base: position 6,861 of record JBKHWX010000304.1, read on the forward strand.
TGGCCTTCTCGAACGCCGACGTCCACCTCGCCGGACAGGCCCTGCCGTGGTGGGTGTCGATGGCCGCCCTGTCCCTCGTCACCGCGGCTCTGGCCTACGGCAGCGGCATCGCCGCCACACGCCGGCTGGGCTCCAAGCTCGCCGGCTTCGTGGGCCTGACCGAGGTGCTGTTCAGCGTCCTGTTCGCCTGGCTGCTGATCGGCCAGCTCCCGCTCGCGGTCCAGCTGGCGGGCGGCGTGCTGATCGTGGCGGGCGTCATCGCCGTCCGCGCCGACGAGCTGAGGAAGCCGGCCGAGCCGGCGGCCGAGGTCGGGGCGCCGGAGGCCCCGGCGCCCGAGGCCCTGCAGCCGCAGCCGTGTCACTAGCGGCGGCAGGCCCCCGACCTGCGGCGCTGGCGGCTACGCCATCGACCGCAGCCCGGCCGTCCCGTCGTCCAGCACCGGCTCACCCCACCCGAGGGCGAGCAGCAGGACGGCGCGGCCGTGCGGGTCGTCGAGCTGCTCGCCTAGGAGCTCCCGCAGCTGCCCCATCCGGTACGTCACGGTGTGCGGGTGGACCTTGAGCTCCTCCGCGACCGCCCGCCGGTCCCCCAGGTTGGTCAGCCAGCTGAGGAGCGTCTCGCAGAGGCGTGCCCGGGTGGTGTCGCTGACCTCGTCCAGCGGCGCCAGGCACTGGGTCCTCAGGTGCGCCAGCAGCCGGGGGTTCTGGTGCACGATCAGCGCATCGAGGTGGTCGGCGACGAACAGCGGGTCGTCCTGCAGGACGCCGGTGCGCAGGAGCCGCACCGCGGCGTGGGCGAGCTGAAGGCTTGCCGGCAGCCGGTCGGGCGGGACGTCCGGACCCACGACCGCGCCGGCGTCCTGCAGGGTCGAGGCCAGCCGGCGCCGGCGTCCGGGGCCGACCGGGTCCGGGACGATCGCGACGAGAGCCTCCGGCCGGTGCAGGCGCAGGCACGAGTCCTCGAGGCGGTCGATCGCGGCCCCCGCCGTCTCGCTGCGGGGGTCCACGAGGACGACGGCCACGCGCTTCGGCAGCCTCCAGCCGACCCGTCCGGCGGCGGCGCGGACCGCCGCGTGGGTCGCCCGGTCGCTCAGCAGCAGCTCCGCAAGCTCCTGACGCTCGCGGTCCAGCCGACGCCCCGCGTCCTGCCGCTCGCGCAGGTACCCGCCGAGGGAGGCGGCGGAGATCTGGTCGATCGCGGCGAACAGGGCGGTGGCCAGGACGGCGAGCCGCTGCGGCTCCACGTTGAGTGACAGTGCCGTGTCCGCGATGTGCGTCCAGGCGACGCGAGCACCGGTCCGGTATGCGGAGAGCAGGACGGAGACGTCCTGCCCGCCGCGGCACTGGGTCCGGCCGATCTCCTCGAACAGCATGTGCTCCGCGCTGCCCTGGGGCAGGAGCTCCTCCGGCGTGGCGGAACGGTGGGCACGCGCGACCAGCTCGGCCACGAAACCCCTGCCCGCCTCCGCGACCTGCTCGAACTCCGAGTCCAGGAACTGCCCGTACTCGGGGGTGTTCTCGCTGAGCACCTCGCAGACCGAGCGCAGGATCCGCGGGAGGCGGTCACAGACCGCCTCCGCCAGCTCCTCGGTGCTCACCTGTCGGAAGGTGCCGGGGCCGGCGCCCCCTTCCACCGCCGCCCCCGCCTGCCGGACCTCGGTTAGCTCGTTGCCGCCGCCGTCGCGATCTCGCA
>JBKHWX010000305.1:0-17226 GCA_046566325.1 Actinomycetes bacterium
TCCGAACCCGGAAGCTAAGCCCATCAGCGCCGATGGTACTGCGCGGGAGACCGCGTGGGAGAGTAGGTCACCGCCGGACACACATTCCAGAATGCGATGACGGTCACCCCACCCCCCACATCGGGGGCACGGCGACCGCCATCGCATTCTGCTGTCAGGAGGCATTCTGCTGCCTGAGCTAGCCCCTGCACTGCCCGCTCGAGGAGGACATGGTGAATGACGCTGAAGGCGACACCGGCGCTGACTCGACCCGGCCGGGGCGCAGGGCTGGCAGTGCAGCCTCCTGGGACCGGAAGAGGACCGACGGCGCGGTTCGTTCCGGTCGCGGGGCTGCCGGCAGCGGGAGGTCTGGGCGTGCTGACCGTGGCGAGGGGACGGGCCGGACAGGGTCACGGGACCGCCGTGCGGCTGGCGAGTGGACCGGCCGGGCGGGGACACGAGGTCAGGGCGCGAGCGGCGAGGGGACGGGCCGGACAGGGTCACGGGACCGCAGAGCGGCTGGCGAGTGGACCGGCCGGGCGGGGACACGAAGTCAGGGCGCGAGCGGCGAGCCGGGTGGCGGAGCGGGGACGCGCGGCCGTGGAGCGGCTGGCGAGTCGAGTGGCCGGACGGGTTCGTGGGGGCGGGGTCCGGCTGGCGAGTCGAGTGGCCGGACGGGTTCGTGGGGACGCGGTCCGACTGCGGACCGACGCGGCCGAGCGGGTGCGAGAGCCGGTGATGCCGCGGGCCGTGCCCGACCCGGTAGGAACGGTGAGGCTGACGCCGGGGGTCGCGGTGGGCCGCGAGGCACTGGGGCGCCGGGCAAGGACCGCGGTGGGCGGCCACGCTGGCAGAGCAGTGCGCGGGCTGGTGGTACGTGGGCTGGCCGACAGTCGGACGAGGGACCGGCTTCTCGTGGCACTGACGGCGGCAACGGTCTGGGTGCGCGACGGTCCGCGGCGAGCGGTCGCGGCGGAGCGCCGGGGGTCGGCGGAGCAAGGACAACCGGTCGTGCTCGGGAGGACCAGCGGGGCGGCGGCGGGACGGCCGGCGGTCGGTCGGGGGCGTGGAGCAGCAGCAGGGGTCGCTTCGCCGACCGCTCGGACGGCCGGAGACGTGGCGGTGGCGGCCCGACCGGCGACCCCGGCACCCGTGACCGCCTCGCCGAGACGCGCCGCGAGAGCGGCGACCCGCCCGCCTCCGTGGGTGCCGGGGAGGGCAGGAACCGTGCCGGCTGGGGTAGCACGTCCCGCGGACCGGCCCGAAGGCCCGGCGCGCCCACCCCCGGGGCAGGTCGTCGTCCCGCAGCCGACGCTCTCACCGGCCATGACGGCGGCAGCCGCGAACGTGCAGACGGTCGAGACAGCGGCAGGCGGGGACGTCTAGACGGCCGTGACGGCCACAGCCGGGGACGCGCGGACGGTCGTGACGACCGGAGCCGGCGACGCGGGGACGGTCGTGACGGCCGCAGCCCGGGGCGTGCAGACGGCTGGGCCTTCGGCAGCAGAGAACGTGCCGGAGGAGGCGAGCCGCGAGCAGAGCGGGCCCGGCCGGACGAACCGCATCTGCCGGATGCAGTCACCGGCAACGAGCTCGACCGGCAGGTGCGCGCGGAGCTGGGGACGTTGTCGAAGGACAACGCGACCCGTGTCGCGCGTCACCTCGTGATGACCTTCCAGCTGCTCGACGACGATCCCCACCTGGCGCTCGCGCATGCGCAGGCTGCCCAGCGGAGAGCAGGTCGCGTCGGTCTGGTCCGAGAGGCCACGGGCCTGGCGGCCTATCGCGCGGGCGCCTACGACCTGGCTCTCCGTGAGCTCCGGGCTGCCAGACGCCTCACGGGTTCGCAGGTGCACGTGCCCGTCATGGCCGACTGCGAGCGCGGGCTGGGGCGGCCGGAACGGGCGCTGGCGCTCGCGTCGTCCCCGGAGGCACGGACCCTGAGCAGAGCGCTGCAGCTCGAGCTGTTGATCGTCGCGGCGGGCGCCCGTCAGGACCTCGGGCAGCACGACGCCGCCGTCGTGATGCTGCAGGTGCCCGAGCTGGACGCACCGCACGCCGTCGCCCACCCGAGGCTGCTGTCCGCCTACGCCGACGCGCTCGAGGCGGCAGGCAGGCAGGAGGAGGCGGTCGAGTGGCTCCACAAGGCAGCGGGCGCCGACGTCGAGGGGGAGACAGGGGCAGCCGAGCGGCTGGGCTACGTCGAGCAGGAGCTGATCACCGACCTGCTGGAAGACACCGCCGAGGACGACGAGAGCTCCACCCAGGAGCAGAGGGAACCCACCCGGGGCTCCGCGGGCCCGGGCGATGTCGAGGCGCACCGGGACGACGCCGGATCGGCAGACGCCCGAACCGTCCCGGGTGGCACCGACCCGGCAGCCCCGGGCGACGCCGAGCCCGAAGCCTTGGGCGAGGATGGGTCAGACGACGAGACGCGGAATGGGACGGCGACGTGACGAATGCGGCTGGGTCGGGCCAGGAGCACGAGGCCTACGAGCTGTTCAAGCGTGGTACGGAGCTCCTCGAGCGAGGCGACTCTGCTGCGGCTGCGACCGTCCTGGCACGCGCGGTCGAACAGGAGCCGACGTCCGCGAGCCTGCTCGAGGCGTACGCGCGTGCGCAGTTCGACTCGGGGCGGCCCCATGACGCCGCGAAGAGCTTTGCGCGCCTCCTGGAGCTCTCACCCGACGCCGACTACGCCCGCTTCGGCTACGGCCTGTGTCTCAGCCGGCTGGGTCGCTTCTCCGAGGCGGCGGAGCAGCTGCGGATGGCAACCGTGATGCGCCCGGACCGCCGTGAGTACGCCGAGCATCTGCGCCAGGTCCGAGCCACGCTCGCGGCCAGGCGGACCTCCGGGACGGCGTGAGCTCGCCGTGCTGAGGGGCAGTGCCTCCGCGCTCACCAGGGACTACGACCTGCTCATCCTCGACCTGGACGGCGTCGTCTACGTCGGCTCGTCGGCCGTGGCGGGCGCGGTGGAGAGCCTGGCCGAGGCGGCGCAGACAGGCGCGCGCCGGTGCTTCGCCACCAACAATGCGTCCCGTACCCCGACGGAGGTGGCGGGTCACCTGGCAGAGCTGGGGCTGCCCGCCAGTGCTGAGGACGTCATCACGTCGTCGCAGGCGGCCGCACAGCTCGTGCTCGAGCGGCTCGGCCCGCAGGCCTCCGTGCTGACGGTCGGCGGGCCCGGGGTCGGTGCGGCCTGCGACGAGCTCGGCCTTCGCCGGGTCCGCTCCGCCGACGACTCCCCGAACGCGGTCGTCCAGGGATACGGCCGTGACGTGGGCTGGGTCGACCTTGCCGAGGCGACCTATGCCGTCCGCGGGGGCGCGTGGTGGGTGGCGACGAACACCGACGCGACGCTGCCCACCGAGCGCGGGCCGGCTCCGGGAAACGGCACGCTGGTCGCGGCGGTCCGGGCGGCCGTCGGCGTCGAACCGGTCGTCGCGGGCAAGCCCGAGCCCGGCCTCTTCCTGACGGCGGCCACGCGAGCGAGCGCGCGCCGTCCGCTCGTCGTCGGCGACCGGCTCGACACCGACCTCGCCGGCGCCGTCTCCGCGGGCCAGGACGGCCTCCTCGTCCTGACCGGTGTCAGCCGACCGCTCGACGTGCTCGAGGCGCCGCATGACCAGCGGCCCGTCTACCTCGCCGAGGACCTCGGCGGCCTCCTCACCGCGCACCCGGAACCGGTCCCCCGGGATGGCGCCTGGAGCTGCCGCGACGCGGTCGTCACCCTCGTGGACGGCCGGCTGGAGGGCCAGGCGCCCGACGGGCGTGAGCACTCCCTCGACCTGCTCCGGGCCGCCTGCGCGGCCGTGTGGTCCTCCCGGCCGGCACGGGTGACCGTGTCCCCCGAGCTGGATGCCCGGTGGGACCCGTTGGGGCGCGGCTGAGCAAGGGCTGTCGGAGCGTCCGGGTAGCGTGTCGGCGTCGAAGGAGGCCGATGATGGACGGGCCGATGATGCAGAGCTTGCCGACGGACGGGCGAGGTGCTCCTCGCGTGTTGGAGCGGACGGGCGACGAGGCCGTCGACCGTGTGCTGGAGATGCTGGAGGGGCTCCCGCCGGATGCGGAGCCTGCCGAGCAGGCATCCGTGCTCGACGCCGTCCACGAGCAGCTCCAGCAGCGGCTCAGCGCGGCCGACCGCTGATGGTGCGACGTCAGCGTCTCGACGCCGAGCTCGTCCGTCGCGGGCTGGCGCGCTCCCGGCAGCAAGCGGGTGAGCTGGTGCACGAAGGCAGGGTGACCATCGGCGGCAGGGCTGCCGTCAAGGCCGCGACCCAGGTCGAGCTGGGGGAGGCGATCGTCGTCGCAGAGCGGGACGGGGACGCCGACTACGTGAGCCGGGGCGCGTTCAAGCTCGCCGGCGCCTTGGACGCCTTTCCCGACCTGGTCGTCGCCGGGAGGCGTTGCCTCGACGCCGGAGCATCCACCGGGGGTTTCACCGATGTGCTGCTGCGGCGCGGGGCCAGGTCGGTGGTGGCGGTGGACGTCGGCTACGGGCAGCTGGCGTGGTCGCTGCGGCAGGACGAGCGGGTCACGGTGCTCGACCGGACGAACGTGCGAGAGCTCAGCCACGCTTCGGTCGACCCCCCCGCCGAGCTCGTCGTGGCGGACCTGTCGTTCATCTCCCTCCGGCTCGTCATCCGCCCGCTCGCGCAGGTGAGCGTCCCGGCAGCCGACTTCGTGCTCATGGTGAAACCGCAGTTCGAGGTGGGGCGTCAGTGGCTCGGTGCGGGGGGCGTCGTCCGCGACCCGGAGCTGCGGGTCCAGGCGGTGCTGGACGTCGCCGAGGCCGCTGCCGGCGAGGGCCTCGGCGTGCAGGGGGTGGTCGCCAGCCCGCTGCCCGGCCCCAGCGGAAACGTCGAGTACTTCCTGTGGCTGAGGCGGGAACCCGAAGCCCAGAGGCTCGGGGGCGACCCCCTCGAGCAGCAGGTGCGCGCCGCCGTCCGTGCCGGGCCGCAGGGTGCCGTGCCGCACGGTGCTATGGCGCAGGGTGCTGGCCCGCAGGGAGCCGGGTCGCAGCGGGAGGAGGTCCGTTGAGCTCGCCACGCCGCGTCCTGATCATCACCCACACCGGGCGTCCCGAGGCGATCATGGCGGCGCGGGAGGTGCTGCTGCGGCTGCGCGAGGCCGGCATGGAGCCGGTGATGCTCGGCGAGGAGATGCGGGAGGTCCCCGGCGCCGACGCGGTGGCGACGGACATCGAGAAGGCCGTCAACGGCGCCGAGCTCGTCGTCGTGGTGGGCGGGGACGGGACGATCCTCCGCGCGGCCGAGCTCGTCCGCGACCACCCGGTCCCGCTCTTCGGCGTGAACCTCGGCCACGTGGGCTTCCTCGCCGAGAGCGAGCGGGAGGACCTCGCCGACGCCATGCACCGGATCGCCCAGTGCGACTACGCCGTCGAGGAGCGGATGACGCTGGACGTCCGCGTCCTCGGGCAAGACGGGGTGCTCGGGTCCTCATGGGCGATCAACGAGGTGTCGGTCGAGAAGGCGACCCGCCAGCGGATGATCGAGCTGGTGACGGAGGTGGACTGTCGGCCCGTCTCCACCATGGGGTGCGACGGGGTTGTGATGGCGACGCCGACCGGCTCCACCGCCTACGCCTTCTCGGCGGGAGGACCGGTGGTCTGGCCCGAGGTGGAGGCCCTGCTGATGGTCCCGATCTCCGCGCACGCGCTGTTCGCCCGGCCGTTGGTGGTCGCGCCGACGTCCCAGCTCGCCGTCGAGATGCTCGGTCCTGCCGAGGGTGCCGTGCTGTGGTGCGACGGCCGCCGGCGGATCGACGTGCCCAAGGGGGCCAGGGTCGAGGTGCAGCGCGGGTTGCGGCCGGTCCGGCTGGCCCGACTCGCGTCGGGGCCGTTCACCGACCGGCTGGTCGCGAAGTTCCGGCTGCCGGTCTCCGGGTGGCGAGGACCGGCGGAGGGCTGACGCCGTTGCTCGAGGAGATGCACATCCGGAACCTCGGTGTGATCAGCGAGGCGACGCTCGAGCTGGCCGAGCGTTTCACCGTGGTCACCGGCGAGACAGGCGCGGGCAAGACGATGGTCGTCACCGCCCTGTCCCTGCTCCTGGGGGGCCGGGCGGACAGCGGGGTCGTCCGGGCCAGGGCGCCGTCCGCGGTGGTGGAGGGCCGTTTCCGCGTACCGGCTGCCGGTTTCGCCTCCTCACGGGCGGCCGAGGCGGGGGCCGACGTCGAGCCTCTGGACGACGACGTCGGTGTCAGGCCGCACGGCGGCGCGCCCCCGTGCGGCCTGGCCGAGCTGCTGGTCGCCCGCACCGTCTCGGCCGGCGGCCGCTCCCGGGCACACCTGGGTGGGCGCAGCGTGCCGGTCGGCGTGCTGGGAGAGCTCGCGGACCATCTGGTGGCGGTGCACGGACAGTCCGAGCAGCTCCTGCTCAGGTCGTCCTCGCGGCAGCGCGAGGTCCTGGACACGTTCGCCGGGGACGGGCTCGCCGCGCTGCTCGAGCAGTACCGGGAGGCGTACGAGCGACGTGCCGAGGTGAGGGCGCAGCTGTCGGAGATCACGACGCGGGCGCGGGAGCGGGCGCAGGAGGCCGACCTGCTGCGCATCGGGCTGGAGGAGCTCGAGCAGGTGGACCCGCAGCCGGGGGAGGACGAGGCGCTGCGCGCGGAGGAGGAGCGCCTCGCCAACGCCGAGGACCTGCGCAGCGCCGCCGGCGAGGCGCATGCCGTGTTCGCCGCGGACGACCTCGTGGGCGAGAGCACCGTCGACGCCGCGGGCCTGGTCGACTCGGCCCGGCGGCGTCTGGAGGCGGTCGCCGCACACGACGACCGGCTCGCGGGTCTCGCGGGACGGCTCGCGGAGCTCGGCTACGGCCTCGCCGACGTCGCGGTCGAGCTCGCCGGCTACGTCGCCGGGCTCGACGCCGACCCCGTCCGGCTCGAGCAGGTCCAGCAGCGGCGGGCCGACCTCGGCAGGCTCACCCGCAAGTACGGGGAGGACGTCGCGGAGGTGCTGGCGTGGGGGGAGCGCGCGGCGAAACGGCTCGCGGACCTGACCGGGGACGACGACCGTGTCGACGCTCTGCGCAGCGAGCTGGCCTCGCTCGACACCACGCTGACCGGCCTCGGTGACGTCCTCCACGAGCGGCGCACCGCCGCCGCCACCGAGCTGTCGGAGGCCGTGACCGTCGAGCTCGCCGAGCTGGCGATGCCGCACGCCCGGCTCGTCGTGGACGTGCGCGACACCGGCGACCTCGGGCCTGCCGGTCGTGACCGCGTGGAGCTGCAGCTCGTGGCCCACGCGGGGGCCGATGCGCGACCGTTGGCCAGGAGCGCCTCGGGCGGAGAGCTCTCGCGCGTGATGCTCGCGCTCGAGGTCGTGCTCGCCGGCTCGGACCCGGTCCCCACGTTCGTCTTCGACGAGGTGGACGCGGGGGTCGGCGGCCGGGCGGCGACCGAGATCGGGCGCCGGCTCGCGGTGCTGTCACGGCGCGCGCAGGTCGTCGCGGTCACGCACCTGCCGCAGGTCGCGGCGTTCGCGGACCGCCACCTCGTCGTCGTCAAGTCCGACGACGGCGAGGTCACCCGCAGCGGCGTCCAGCGCTTGGACGACGGCGAACGGGTCCGCGAGCTCGCCCGGATGCTGGCAGGTCAGGAGGAGTCCGCGTCCGCCCGGGCGCACGCGGAGGAGCTGCTGGCGAACGCCCGCGGCGCCGGTGTCCGGTAGTCGGCACCCGATGCCCGACAGCGCGCCGCTCCCGTACCGGCAGGTTCTCGCGGCTCGAGCCGAAAGCCGGGGCGGTCCGGACGCGGCCGGGAAGGGCCGCGTGGTGGTACTCCGCCCCCGCGTCCGGGCATGGCACGATCGATGCCGATGAGACGTCTGCTGTCCCGCCGCCCGGCCCCTGACGACGGGCCCGGCGTCACCGGCGCTGCCCGGGTGGACACGCGGACGAAGAACCTGACCAAGCGGCTGCAGGCCGGTGAGGTCGCGGTCATCGACCACATGGACATCGACCGGGTGTCGGCGGAGGCGCTCGTCCGCTGCCGGCCCGCGGCCGTCGTCAACGCGGCACCGAGCACCTCCGGCCGCTACCCGAACATGGGTCCGCGGATCATCCTCGACGCCGGCATCCCGCTGGTCGACAACGCCGGCCCGGACGTGATGAGCGAGGTCACCGAGGGCGTCGTCGTCCGCATCGACGGCAACCGTGTGTATGGCGAGAACGGCGTGGTCGCCGAGGGCGTCGAGCAGACCGACGAGACGGTGTCGGCGGCGATGGAGGAGGCCAGGGCCGGGCTCGCCGTCCAGCTCGAGTCGTTCGCCGCGAACACGATGGAGTACCTGCGCAGAGAACGGGAGCTGCTCCTCGACGGGGTCGGTGTCCCCGACATCCGCACTCGACTCGACGGGCGGCAGGTGCTGATCGTGGTGCGGGGGTACCACTACAAGGAGGACCTCCTCACCCTCCGGCCCTACATCCGCGAGTACCGGCCGGCGATCATCGGCGTGGACGGCGGCGCGGACGCGGTCCTGGAGGCCGGATACCGGCCGGAGATGATCGTCGGGGACATGGACTCGGTCTCCGACAAGGCGCTGACCAGCGGGGCCGAGGTCGTCGTCCACGCGTACCGAGACGGGCGTGCGCCAGGGCTGGAGCGGGTGCGGAAGCTGGGGGTCGAGCCCGTCGTCTTCCCGGCGACGGGCACCAGCGAGGACGTCGCGATGCTGCTCGCCGACGACAAGGGCGCGTCGGTGATCGTCGCCGTCGGGACCCACGCGACGCTCGTCGAGTTCCTCGACAAGGGCCGGTCGGGGATGGCGAGCACCTTCCTGACCCGGCTCCGGGTGGGCGGCAAGCTCGTCGACGCCAAGGGCGTGTCGCGGCTGTACCGGCAACGGATCTCGAACTTGCAGCTCACCGTGCTGGTGCTCGCCGGGCTGTTCGCGCTCGGGGTCGCCCTGGCGTCTACGTCGGCGGGGCAGACCTTCTACGTCCTCGCCGTGGGGCGGCTGCACGACGCGGTCACGGTCACCGTGGACTGGGTGCAGGGGCTGTTCGGCGGCGGCCCGTGACGAAGGAACGGGCCCCGACGGCACGGCCCGTGACGAAGGAACGGGCCCCGACGGCACGGCCCGGAACGAAGGAACGGCCCGAGACAGCACAGGCCGACAGGCACCAGCTCCCGAGGACGAGGACGACAGAGCCGTGATCGACTTCCGCTACCACGTGGTGTCGCTCGTGTCGGTCTTCATGGCCCTCGCGATCGGCGTCGTCCTGGGTGCCGGGCCTTTGAAGGAGGCGATCGGGAATCAGCTGAGCAACGAGGTCGAGGGCCTGCGTCGGGACAAGACGGCCCTGCAACAGGCGGTGGCGAACCGGGACCAGCGGATCGCGCACCGCGACAGCTTCATCTCGGCCGTCGCCCCCGCCCTCGTCGCGGGGCAGCTGGGTGGGCGCTCGGTCGTGCTGGTGACCCTGCCGGGCACGACGCGCGACGTGCCCGAGGCGCTGTCCGGGCAGCTGGAGGCCGCCGGCGCGACGGTCACCGGCAGGGTGGACCTGCAGAACCGGTGGGTCGACCCGGGCCAGCAGGAGTTCCGCAAGACCGTGGCCGCGGGCCAGGTGCAGTACGTCGACCCGCGGCCGCCGGCGTCGGCGGGTCCCCAGGGCGAGCTCGCGGCGGTCCTGGCGCGTGCCGTCCTCACCCGCGACATCGCGCAGGTCGGGCAGGCCGACACGAACGCCGACACGATCATGGGCGCTCTCACCGGCGGAGGGTTGGTGAAGGTGGAGGGCCAGCCGGCAGCGCGGGCCAGCCTCGCGGTCGTCCTGGCGCCGGAGCCGACGAAGGCGCCGGGTGCGGGCGACGACCAGTGGACGCAGTCGACGACGGCGTCCGTCACCGCTCTGCTGTCCGCGCTGGACGCTGCGGGCAACGGCACAGTTCTCGCGGGTCCGCTGGCCGCTGCCCAGAAGTCCGGGCTCCTCGCCGGTGTGAGGAGCGGTGACCTCGCCTCCACGGTCTCGACGGTCGACACGGTCGACTCTCCGATGGGCCAGGTGGACGTCGTCCTCGCCCTGCGCGAGCAGCTTGCCGACCAGGCCGGTCACTACGGGTTCGGGGACGGCGCGACCGCGCCGATCCCGCCTCTGCCCCAGGCCACCGCGACCGCGACCCAGGGTTCGGGCGGCTGAGGTGCCCGTCCCGAGCTCCAGCGCCGGGGACGACGACCGGCCCCGCGGTCGAGCGGCGTCCGCGACGGTGGCCGGGACGGTCTCGGCCGCTGTCGCAGCAGCCTGCTGGGGAGCGCGGTCCACCGTCCCCGGGGGAGCGCGCCGCTGGGAGCGGACGAACCACCGGGGCGAGCCCCTCTCCCTGCTGGAGGGTCCGGCGTGGGCGGCCGGCGCCGTCGCGGGGCTCCTGGTCGCCCGGCTGCCGCCGTCCCTGCGCTGGGGGGCGGTGCTCGCGACGGCCGGGGGCGCCGTCTTCGGCGTCGTGGACGACCTGGCCGAGCGCGGGGCGAGCAAGGGTCTTCGCGGCCACCTGGGCGCGCTGGCCCGGGGCGAGCTGACGACGGGAGGCCTCAAGGTTCTCGGCATCGGAGCAACGGGCCTGCTGGCCGCGCCCATGCTCCTTTCCGAGGGGTCCTCCGGTCGAGGTGGACCAGTACGTCGGGTGGTCGACGTGGCGGTCGGCGGTGCTCTGGTCGCGGGCTCCGCGAACCTGGCGAACCTGCTCGACCTGCGTCCCGGCCGCGTGCTCAAGGTCGTCGGGCTTCTCGCTCCGGTGCTGGCGTCGTCCACCCGGGCGACGCCGCTCGCCGCCGCGGGCGTAGGCGCGAGCGTCGCGCTCGCCGCCCCCGACCTGGGGGAGGAGGCCATGCTCGGGGACTGCGGCGCCAACGCCGCCGGAGCCCTGCTCGGCGCCGGCGTTCTGGCCGGCACGGCAGCCACCGGCTCGCGCGGCTCGGCGCTGCGGGCCGGTGTGCTCGCGGGGGTCCTGGCGCTCACGCTCGCCAGCGAGCGGGTGAGCTTCACCAGGGTCATCGAGTCGACGCCCGGTCTTCGCGAGCTCGACGCCCTGGGCCGCCGTCCGGCACCTGTGCCAGGCCCGCCCCCGGCGTGACGGCGCGGCGGCTCGGCGCCGGGATCGTGGGTGCGGCAGCCCTGATCGCCGTCATCACCGTCGTCGCGCGGGTCGTCGGGTTCGGGCGTTGGCTCGTCTTCTCGGACAGCGTCGGCGCCACCTGTGTGGGACAGGCGTACTCGACCGCGAACCAGCTGCCGAACGTGCTGTTCGAGGTCGTCGCCGGAGGAGCGCTCGCGGGCGCCGTCGTCCCCCTGCTCGCCGGACCGCTCGCGCGGGCCTTCGAGGCGGAGCAGCGGTCGGACGGCGCCGCGGGGCAGGCGCACCGGCGCGAGGTGGACCGAACGGCGTCGGCCATGCTCACGTGGACGGTTCTCGTGCTGCTGCCGCTCACGGTTCTCCTCGCCCTGCTCGCCGGGCCGCTGGTACGGCTGCTCCTCGGCCCGGAAGGGTGTCCCGGCCAGGAGGGGCTCGCCGTCCGGCTGCTGCTCGTCTTCGCACCGCAGGTCGTGCTGTACGGGCTGGGGGTCGTGCTGACGGGCGTCCTGCAGGCGCACCACCGGTTCGCCTGGCCGGCGCTCGCTCCGCTGCTGTCGAGCCTCGTGGTCATCGCCGCCTACCGGGCGTATGCGGCGACGGCGGGGTGACACCCGGACCCGGCAGACCTCCCCGCGTCCGCGGAGGCCTGGCTCGCGTGGGGGACGACGGCGGGCGTCGCGGTCATGACGCTGCCGCTGCTGGTCCCGGTGCTGCGGACCGGGGTCCGTCTCCGGCCCGTCCTCACGTTTCCCCCGGGGGTCGCCCGGCGTGCGCTGGCGCTCTCCGGTGCGGGGATCGCGGCCCTCCTCGCCCAGCAGGCGTCGGTGCTCGCGGTGGTCCGGCTGAGCAACGCGAGGGGGACGACGGGGACCCTGAACGTCTTCCAGTACACGCAGGCCGTGTATCTGCTCCCGTACGCCGTGCTGGCGGTGCCCCTCGCGACCGCGGCCTTCCCCCGCCTCGCCTCCCGGGCCGCCACCGGGGACCGGGAGGGGTACGCGCGCACGGCCGCGACGACGACACGCGCCGTCCTGCTCGTGTCGCTGGCCGGAGCGGCGGTCCTGGCGGCCACGTCGGCCCCCGTGGGCGCCTTCTTCTCGGCCATCGACCGTGGCACGGTCGTCGCGATGGCCCCGGCGCTCGTCGCGATCGCCCCGGGGCTCGTCGGCTTCGCGCTGATCGCGCACGTCGGGCGTGCCCTGTACGCGCTCGAGGAGGGCCGTGCCGCGGCGACGGCCACCGTGACGGGCTGGGGGGCGGTCGTCGTGGCGATGGTGGTGGGGGCGTTGCTCGCGCCGCGGCCCGAACAGGTCGTGGTCTGGCTGGGCGGGGCCAGCTCGGTCGGGATGAGCGTCGCGGGTGTGCTCCTGCTGCTCGCGCTGAGGCGGGCGGCGGGTGCGGCGGCGGTGGCCGGCGTCGCTCGCACCCTCGCCGGCTCGGGCGCCGCCGCCCTGCTCGCGGCGGTGGCCGGCGCGTGGGTCGGTGCCCGGCTCGCCGCGGCGTCCTCGGGTGTGCCCCAGCTGGTCCTGGCGGGTGTGGCGGCGGCGCTCGCTGCCGTCGTCGTGGTGCTCGCGGGGGTCGTGCTGCTGGACCGGGGCAGCGCCGCCGCTGCCCGACAGCTCGTCGGTGGGAGAACACGGGGCCAGGGGAGGACGACGTGAGGGTTCTGCTGGTGCAGGGGTCGAGCGCGGGAGGGGTCGGGCGGCACGTCGCGTCGCTCGCGCGCGACCTCGTGCGTGCCGGTCACGACGTCGTCGTCGCCGGCCCGCAGGAGGCGCGGCGGGACTTCGACATCGACGCGACCGGGGCGGTGTTCGAGGCCGTGCCGATCAGCGACCGGCCGCGGCCTCGCTCGGACGTGCGCGTCGTCCTGCGCCTACGAGCCCTGTCCCGGTCGTCGGACGTCGTGCACGCCCACGGCCTGCGGGCCGGCGGGCTCGCCGCGCTGGCGCTCGGACCGGTGCTGCTGGCACGACCCGGCAGGGACCCGGTGCTCGTCGTCACCCTGCACAACCTGCCGGTCGGCGGCGGCGTCGTCGCCGTCGTGACGGCCGTGCTGGAGCGGCTCGTCGCACGTCGCGCCGACACCGTCCTCGGGGTGTCCGGGGACCTCGTCCGGCGGATGCAGCGCCTCGGCGCGTCGCACGCCGAGCGCGCGCTCGTTCCCGCTCCCCTCGGCCGGCCGTCGGCGCGTTCCAGGCAGCAGGTCCGCGACGAGCTCGGCCTCGAGGACGGCGTCGCTCTGGTGGTCACCGCGGCCCGGCTCGCGCCGCAGAAGGGACTGGACCTGCTGCTGGACGGCGTCAGCGAGCTGCGGCGCCGTCGTCCCGACCTGGGGCTGCTCTCGGTCGTCGCGGGTGACGGTCCGCTCCGCGAGGCCCTGGAGCAGCGGGTCGCGGCCGAGCGGCTGCCGGTGCGGCTGCTCGGCGCCCGGTCGGACGTGCCCGACCTGTTCGGGGCCGCCGACGTCGCCGTCAGCTCGAGCGTGTGGGAGGGCCAGCCGCTCGTCGTCCAGGAGGCGCTACGGGCGGGTGCGCCGCTCGTCGCGACGGACGTGGGCGGGACGGGCGAGGTGGCGGGGGACGCCGCCGTCCTCGTGCCGTACGGGGACGTCGGCGCGCTGGCGTCCGCGCTGGCCGGCCTCCTGGACGACGCGGGGGCGCGGGAACGGCTCTCCGCGGCCGGTCGTGCCCGGGCGGAGCAGTTCCCGACCGACGCTGACGCACTGGCCCAGGTGGCCGAGGTCTACCGGCAGCGGTGGCCGGACGGGAAGCCGGCCGGGTAGGAGCGGAGCGCCTGGCCCGGCGGGGTGTGAGAGCCGCGACACCCGGCCATGATGAGGCACTGGCGGCGAGGCCGGCGTCGAGCGCACCTGCACTGCCGCGCTGAGCCAGACTCGGCCCGGCGATGTCCCGTGGCGATCCGAAGGAGCCCGATGCCTCGAAGGGTGCCGGCGTGGGCAGCGATCCTGGTGCTGTCGCTGTGCGGCATGGTCTCCGCGCTGCAGTTCACCTTGGTGATCCCGCTGCTGCCGGAGTTTCCCGCGCTCCTGCACATCTCGGCCTCGGACTCCTCCTGGCTGGTCACCTCCACTTTGCTGACCGCAGCGGTGAGCACGCCGATCATCGCGCGGATGGCCGACATGTACGGCAAGCGGCGCATGCTCGTGGTCGCGCTCGGAGCGATGATCCTCGGCTCGGTGATCTGTGCCCTGGAGGTCTCCTTCCTGACGATGATCGTCGGGAGGGCGTTCCAGGGCTTCGGTGCGTCGCTGATCGCGGTCGGGATCAGCATCCTGCGCGACGAGCTGCCCCCGGAGCGGATCGGCTCCGCCGTTGCGCTGATGAGCGTGACGATGGGGATCGGTTCGGCTCTCGGCCTGCCGCTGGCCGGGGTGCTTGCCGACTGGCAGGGCTGGCACTCGATCTTCTGGTTCGGCGCCGTCACGAGCGCGGTCCTGGTCGTGGCGCTGCTGGCGGTGGTCGAGGAGTCGAAGGTGCGGACGCCGGGCCGGTTCGACGTGGCAGGCGCGCTGGTGCTCTCTGCCGCCCTGGTGTGCCTCCTGCTCCCGGCCTCCAAGGGCAGCGCCTGGGGGTGGGGCGGGCCGCTGGTCCTCGGCCTGTTCGCGTCCTCGGTCCTGTTGCTCGCGGTCTGGATGCCGCTGGAGCTGCGGATCAACCAGCCCATGATCGACCTGCGCACCAGCGCCAGACGGCCGGTGCTGATGACGAACCTCGCCTCCATCTTCGCCGGGGTGGCGATGTTCGTGAACATGCTGGTGACCGTCCAGGTGCTCCAGCAACCGGTGGCCAGCGGGGCCGGGTTCGGCCTCGGCGTCACCGCTGCGGGCCTTGCCATGGTGCCGTTGGGACTGGCCATGGTGGCGATGTCGCCGATCTCGGGGTGGTCGTTGACCCGCTGGGGCGGCCGCGCGGTGCTGCTCTTCGGTGCCGCCTTGATGGCCCTGTCCTACGCGGGCCGCATCTTCTACGCCCACACGGTGACCGCGGTCGTGATCGGCTCGACGCTGGTCGGGATCGGCACCGCCTTGGCCTTCGCCGCGATGCCGACGCTGATCATGTCCTCGGTCCCGATCACCGAGACGGCGTCGGCGAACGGCCTGAACTCTCTCGTCCGCTCGATCGGCACGTCGCTCGCCAGCACCCTGGTCGCCGCGATCATGGCGGCGCACCAGGTCGAGGTCGGCGGGATGTCCTTCGCCTCCGTCACGGCCTTCCAGCTCGTGCTCGGGCTCGGCGCGCTCGCGGCGGCCATCTGTGCCGGGCTGGCCGCCCTGATCCCGAGGGAGCGCCGCGCCGGGTACGAGCGAGGACTGGTCCGAGCGCGGGGCGCCGAACGGCAGGAGGCGGTGGTCCGCGGCCAGATCCGTCTGGCGCGGCGAGACGACAGCGCCCGCGGGACGATCCTGGTCTCGGTGCTCGACGTGAACGGTGACCAGCTGGACTGGGGCCGGGCCGACAACGACGGCCGCTACTCGGTGGTGCTGCCCGGGCGGGGCACCTACGTGGTGATCGGGAACGCCATCGGCTGGGCGCCGGTGGCCACCGTCTTCGAGTTCGCCGGCGACGAGGTCGAGCAGCACCTCACCCTGGCCGAGGAGCTCACCGTCTCGGGCGTCGTCACCTGCGACGGCCGGCCCGCTCCGGGCGCTCTGGTCGCGCTCAGCGAGGCGGTGGGCAAGCAGGTCGGCTCCACATACACCGACGTGAACGGCTGCTACTCCTTCCAGCTGCCGCCGACCGGTCGCTACGTCTTCACCGCCTACGACGCACGGTCCGGCCGCGCCCGCGCCCGCAAGGTGTCGCTGACCGTCGAGTCCGAGGTGGTCGACATAGACATCCGGGTCGGAGCCACGCAACGGGTCGAATGAGTCCGGATCGACGGCCCGGGCCCCGTACGGTTGCGGAGTGGAGCCGGTGCCCCGCCCGCAGACGCAACGGCTGGTCCTGCGGGAGTGGCGGGACGACGACCTGGCGCCCTTCGCCGCCTTGAACCGTGACCCAGCAGTGGTCCAGCATCTGATGGGCCCGCTGACCCCCGAGGAGAGCGCGGCCCTGGTCGAGCGGATCACCGAGCACTGGCACAACCAGGGTTTCGGCCTCTGGGTGGTGGAGTGCCCGAAGTCGCGGTGGGAGTCCAGCCTGGACAGGGGAACCATGCGAGTGAGCCGGTACCAGCCGCTAGCCGGTGCGGCACCGCATCTCTTCGAGCACTAGGACGGCCCATGGCACATGTACGACGCTTCGACCACGTCGGTCTCACGGTCGACGATCTCGACGGCGTGACCGCCTTCTTCGTGGCGCTCGGCCTCGAGGTCGAGGGGAGGACGTTCGTCGAGGGCGAGTTCTTGGACACGGTCTGCGGCATCCCGGCCTCCCGCACCGAGATCGTCATGCTGAAGCCACCCGACGACGGCACCCGCCTGGAGCTCTCGCGTTTCGTGCGACCCGCCTCCGTACCCCGCTCACCTGCCGGCATGGCCAACGAGCTCGGACTGCGCAGCGTGGCCTTCGAGGTCGACGACCTGCAGGCGGTCGTCGACTGGGCCGCTTCCGAGGGGTACGGGTTGGTGGGTGGCGTCGGCGAGTACGAGGGCATGTGGCGGATGGCCTACGTCCGCGGCCCGGAAGGAGTCATCGTCGCCCTCGCCCAGCGAATCGGCTGACCTCCACGGGGACGACGAGTGCAAGGACGACGAGCGCAACGACGACGAGCGCCAGCCGAGTCAAGCTCAGCAGGACGTTTGCCGGCAATACGTGGCTCTGCCGTTAGGCGGGTTCGGCGATGAACACCGGGATCTCGCGGTCGGTGCGAGCCTGGTAGTCGGCGTAGTCGGGCCACACCGAGACCGCACGCTCCCACCACGTGCTCCTCTCCTCGCCGTCGGCGATGCGCACGGTGTACTCGCGCCTGTCCGGCCCGTCCTGCAGCTCGACCCGAGGATGCGCGACCAGGTTGTGGTACCAGGTCGGATTGCTGGGGGCGCCACCCTTCGAGGCCACCAGGCCGTACCGGCCGTCGTGCTCGACGCGCATCACCGGGTTCTTCCGCAGCTTCCCCGACTTCGCGCCCACGGACGTGACGACGACGACCGGAACACCACGCATCGTCGTGGCTTCCGTGCCC
>JBKHWX010000306.1:0-7210 GCA_046566325.1 Actinomycetes bacterium
GGGTCGTCCAGCTCCAGGTCGCCGTAGACCTCGTCGGTCGAGATGTGGTGGAGCCGCACGCCGTGCCGTCGGACGGCCTCCAGCAACCGGTAGGTGCCGATGATGTTCGACTCGATGAACGGCCACGGCTCGTCCAGGGAGTTGTCGTTGTGGGACTCGGCGGCGAAGTGGACGACGGCGTCCACGTCCGCGACGAGTCGGTCCACGAGGGCAGCGTCGGCGATGTTTCCCTCGACGAACTCGATCTCGTCGGCCACCGGCGCCAGGTTCTCGCGGTTGCCGGCGTACGTCAGGGCGTCGACGACCGTCATCCGCCACTCCGGCCGCGTCTGACGGACCCGCTGGACGAAGTTCGCGCCGATGAAACCCGCGCCCCCGGTCACCAACAGCTTCATTCGGTTCTCCTTCTGTCTGGCCGACTTCCGGGCTGGCCGACTTCTGTACCGGCCGGCTTCCGTACTGGCCGACTTCTGTGCCGGCCGACTTCTGTACTGGCCGACGTTCTCTTTGCTGGGCCGGCTCTCTCTCCCAGCCGCCTGGCACCGTCAGCCGGCGCGGTCCGGCCCGGCCTCCTCGACCGTGACCTGCAACAGGCAACGCTGCTCCCGCTCCATCGCAGCGCGGTACTCGTCCCAGTCCGGGTGCTCGCCGGAGAGGCTTCGGTAGTACTCCACGAGCGGCTCCATGGCCTCCGGCAGGTCGAGGACCGTCACCGGTCCGGAGAGCTGGACCCACTGCCCGAAGAACGCGTCGCTGAAGACGCAGAGCCACGCTCGCGGTGTCCGGCGCACGTTCTTGACCTTCAGCGCCGTCTGACGGGTGCTCACCACGACCCGCCCCGCGTCGTCCACGGCGACGAGGACGGGCGAGAGCTGCGGCGAGCCGTCCCCTCTCGACGTCGCGAGGACGGCGTGGTGGTTGGCGCTGACGAACTCGATCGCCTTTCGCGGGTCCACGGCCTCATCCTGTCACGGCCCTGGTTCGGGGCGCGGTAACCGCATGTTGGACCGGCGCGCGACCGCCCGGGGGCGTCCTGTCACCATTTCGTCGTGCTGAACGCGCTGCTCCTCGAGAACGTGCACCCTCTGGCCGAGACGATCCTGGGCGACGCCGCCGTGCAGGTGAAGTGCGTCTCCGGCGCGCTGGACGGGGAGGAGCTCGCCCAGAGCCTGCGAGGCGTCCACCTGCTCGGCATCCGGTCGAAGACCGACGTGACGAAGCAGGTGCTGGACGCCGCTCCCGACCTTCTCGCGGTGGGCGCCTTCTGCATCGGGACCAACCAGATCGACCTGTCTGCGGCGTCACGTCGAGGCGTCGCGGTGTTCAACGCCCCGTTCTCGAACACGAGAAGCGTCGTCGAGCTGGCCCTCGCCGAGATCATCGCGATGGCCCGTCGCCTCACCGAGAAGAACCGCGCTCTTCACGACGGGGTGTGGGACAAGTCCGCGACGGGGTCGCACGAGGTGAGGGGCCGCCGGCTGGGGATCGTCGGATACGGCAACATCGGCAGCCAGCTCTCCGTCGTCGCCGAGGCCCTGGGGATGCAGGTCTACTTCTACGACACCGTCGACAAGCTGGCCCTCGGCAACGCGCGACGGTGCGCGACGCTGGGCGAGCTGCTGGACATCGCGGAGGTCGTCACCCTGCACGTCGACGGCCGCCCGGGCAACGCCGGCTTCTTCGGCGCCGAGCAGTTCTCCAGGATGCGGCGCCGCTCGCTCTTCCTGAACCTTTCCCGTGGCTTCGTGGTGGACTACGAGGCGCTCCGCGAGAACGTCATCAGCGGGCACATCGCCGGTGCCGCGGTCGACGTCTTCCCGAACGAGCCGAAGAAGCGCGGCGACGTGTTCGAGTCCCAGCTCCGCGGGCTCCCCAACGTCATCCTGACCCCTCACGTCGGCGGCTCGACGGAGGAGGCGCAGGAGGACATCGGCCGGTTCGTGGCGGGCAAGCTGCGCGACTACGTCACGAGTGGGACGACGACCCTCAGCGTCAACCTGCCACAGCTGGTCTCGGTGACCGAGGCCGACCGTCACCGCTTCGCCCACCTGCACAAGAACGTTCCGGGGGTCCTGGCGACCGTCAACCGGATCCTCGCCGAGCACGGCGTCAACATCGAGGGACAGGTGCTCGAGACGTCCGGCGACCTCGGCTACGTCGTCACCGACGTCGGCAGCGGCTTCGTCCCGGAGGTGCTCGAGGCGCTCACCCGGATGCCCGAGACCGTGAGGCTGCGGGTCATCTCCTGAGCTTGCGCCGACCGGGTGAGAGCGGCCGGGAACGCGTCACGAGACACCTGAACACGGGTCAGCACAGGGACGAACCAAACAACGCCGCACCGGCGGACCAGTCCGTGCTCACTCGCGTCCCTGGCCACGTGCCTGTCCTCCCTGCGGCCGACTCGAAAGGCCGAGATGTCCCCGCAGCTCCCGCCGCCTCCGCCTCCTGCGCCGTCCCCGCAGCCGGCAGAGGCGGACACGCCGCAGTACCAGGCGCCCGTGTTGTCGAACGGACCGTCGCCCTACGGGCCCTCGCCCTACGGGCCGCCGTCCGACGCCTACCCGGGAGGGCCGCACCTGCCCGCCCAGCCGCTCGCTCGCCCGTCGTCCGGCCTGGCGATCACCAGCTTCGTCCTGGGTCTCGTGGCGCTGCTGCTGTGCGTCATCCCGGTGGTCGGGGTCCTGGCGATCCTGCTGGCCATCGCGGGCGCCGTCCTGGGAGCCGTCGCCCTGTCGAGGTTCAAGAAGGGGACGGCGGGAGGCAAGGGCCTCGGAATCGCGGGTCTGGTGATGTCGGTCCTCGCGTTCCTCGGTGGTGTCGGCTCCACTGTCGTCTGGCTCGTGGTGCTGAACGAGGCGGGGCAGGCGATCGAGCAGTCCGCGCAGGACGCGTCCGACGCCGCGGCGGACAAGGGTGTCGTGGCGGCGCCCGAGGAGGTCGACGCGGCGGTCGCGGCACTACCCCTCGGGCAGTCCGCGACGGTCGGCGACTACACGGTGGCCATCACTGCGGTCAACACGAACGCCAACGAGATCGTCGCGCAGACCAACCAGTTCAACGAGCCCCCGACCAACCAGTACGTGCTGGTGGACGTCGCGGTGACGTACAACGGCGCCAAGGAAGGCGACCCGTGGATCGACCTGGGCGTTGCGGTCCAGGGTTCCGACGCCCGGCAGTACGACGACACGTCCTGCGGCGCCGTCCTTCCCAAGGACGCAACCGACGTCCCAACCCTCATCAAGGGCGGACAGGCCGAGATGCAGTTCTGCATGGACGTCCCGCCGGCGGCCCTCGAGAACGCGTCGCTCTTCGTCGAGCAGACATTCACCTTCGAGGACACGCGGGTCTACTGGAAGATGACGTAGGAAGCCGGCTTCGAACCGACACGTCGAAACCGACGCGAGAGCGGCCGGACCGCGACAGACAGCGGGCCTGGCGTCCTTCCAGTGGAGGCGCCAGGCCCGCTGCCTTCCCCCGCGGTCTTCTCGCGTGGCCTCCCGGAGACCGTCAGCCGGCCGCGCCACTCTCCTGGTAGGCCGAGACGACGGCGTTCGGGACCCGACCACGGTCACTCACCTCGTAGCCGTTCTCCCTCGCCCACGTGCGGACGGCGCCCATGTCGAGGGAAGCGCGCTTGCCGGCGGACTTCCGAGCCGACCGCCTCGCCGACGTCCCTTCAGCCGACTTCCTGCCGCGCCGCCGTCCACCCGACGCCTGCGCGGTCTCTTCCTCGGCGGGAGCGGGGGGAGCCTCGGCCTCCCCGGCCCCGTTGGACGAGGCCACCGAAAGCTCGACGCCGTAGAGGGAACCGAGAACCTTCAGTGCCTGCTCGAGCGGGTCGCTGGAGTCGATGGTGACCTTCATGTGCAGCCTCTTTCACCGGTCTGGATGGGGGTTCGGTGATCAGCGTAGAAGCAAATGGCGTTCACGAGCGAATCCGACATCAGAAAGTGTCGCGCAGACGGGCCGGTCCTAGAAAGACCCGCCGCGGCTCGACATCCAGGCGATCCCCGGAAGCTCCGTAATCCCCTCCGCGCCGGCGACGGCGAGACCTTGGCTTGCAAGGGCGTCAAGGCTGCTCAGGACGACGTACCGCGGCACCCACCGGGGGTGGTACTTGGCATTGAACCGCCACAGCGACTCGATCTGGGTTCGTTCCGATGCCCGGCTCAGCACCGCTCTGCCGACCCGCCCCAACGTTCCCTGCCGCTCGCCCGCAAGAACGCCCCGCATGACGGCGAAGTTGAGGCCCAGGCCCCCGCCGGTGGTCTCCGCGACATGGCGGATCGTCTCGAGAACCAGAAAGTCCATCACGCCGTTGGGCAGGGCGACCGCGGTGTTCCGTCGCATGACGTCCAGCGACAGGCCGTCGATCGCGGGGGCGGGGACCCACTGGATGAACGCCTGGGCGTCTCCGGAACCGTCCTGTGCGATGGCGAGCAGCAGATTCGTGTCGTGAGGGTCGAAAAGGCGGGAAAGCGTCATCGAGAAGCCTCGCTCGACCTCGCCGCGCCGTCCCGCGTCCGCGATGTCCAGCAGCTGCTGCTTCTGCGCATCGGCGAGCAGGAGCGGGTCGGCGAAAGTGACGGTGAACCCGGCACGAAGCAAGCGCTGGCGGGCCTGCCGCAGGCCACGCATGGGCCGGCCCTCGAGGCTGAAAGCGGAGCAGTCGACGATGGCTTCGTCACCGAGGTACAGCGGTCGAAGGCCCGACCCCTCGTAGACGGCGAGCCATTCCTCCGCGGCTCCCAGAACCGTCACCGACCACCCGGACCGCTCGGCATATGCCATGAAGTCGGCCCATACCTGTTCCCGTTCGAGAACGGGACCGATCGGGTCCGGTGAGACCAGGCAGACGCCCGACCGCACGGCGTGCGCGACGACGCTGCTACCGGCGAAGAACCACTGTTTGTCGTCCCGCAGGGCGAAGTAGTCGAGAGTGCCTCCGCCGTAGTGGTTCACCACCGCTCGTGCGCGCTCCCGCTCGGCGTGGTGCTCCTCGCCGGTCAGCGGTGTCGGCCCGTGGGGTGAGAGCAGCAGCCACAGGACGGTTCCGAGCAGTCCCAGGCCCATCGCGATGAGGACGGGCGCGACGTAGTGGCTGGTGAAGTCGAGAGGCACCACCCAGTGCCCCCGGACATGCCGGATGGCGATCTCGTGCGGGGGGTGTGGGGAGCGCCGCCCGACCGTGGCCGCGAGACCGATGGCGATGACGAGCGTCACCACCGTGCCGCCGGCCGCGACCACGAGAGCACGGACGGCGGCGGCGCGGCTCGCGCGGACGGGAAAGGCGTCGCGGTGGGCCGACAGCCAGGCCGCCCCGGCCGCCGCCAGTACCGCTTCTTCGATGTCGATGCCCTTGACAAGATGCAGCCCGACGGAGACGAGCAGCAGGAGAAGCGCCGCCGTCCAGGCGATCCGATGCCCTCGGCGAAGGCCACGCGCCGTGAGCAGCAGCGCGAAGGAGACGAAGACCAGCGTGACGCGCGCCGTCCTCGGGACGAGGAACGGCACGACCTGGATCAGGTCCTGCAGCCGGCTTCCGAGCGGACGAGACGCCGCCGACAACAGCCCGATGACGCCAAGGGCCGCCACTCCGTACGCCGCCAGCCGCCGGGAACGGTCGCGGCGCCGCCAGAGGTCTCGCCAGTCCGCACTCATGGCGCCATCGTGCGCCGTCGCCCTCTGCGCCCGCGCCCCCTGGGGTGGAGAGGGACCATGGGAGGGTGAGCCTCTCGGGACGACGCCAGGTCTGGTCATGAGTCGGGTCGGGTCATGAATCAGGTCGGCTCGTGAGTCGGGTCCGGCCATGAGCACCGACGTCGGCTCCGTCCCCGCGCCGGTGCTCGCGCCCGCCGTCGTCGCCGAGCTCCGCGAGGGGGTCGACTGGGTGGGGTCGTGGTGGCCCGCGATCGTCCTGACCGTCTGCGCCGTCGCGGTGTTCGCCTGGTGGTCGCGCCGGGCGCACCGGCACCGGCGGACGTGGCCCCTCGCCGTCCTGGCGGTCGCTCTGCTGGCGCTGAACTTCGGCGCGGTCCTCAACGCGTGGGCGGGCTACGTGCCCAGCACCAGAGCGGGTCGGCTGCTGCTGACCGGCGAGCTGTCGCTCGCGCACGGAGGACATCTGGACCGGGCGCGCATTCCCGTGTCCCCGGCGCTGCACCTGCCGGAGAGCGACACCTACGTGTACACCCCACCGGGCTACAAGGCGTCGGGCGCGACCCGCTACCCCGTGGTCTACCTGCTCTCGGGGACGCCGGGCACGTCGGCGGACTGGTTCGCCTCCGGCGGGGCGGCGCACACGATGGACGTCCTGCTGCGCAACCATCTCGTCCGGCCGATGATCATCGTCTCGCCCGAGGTGAGCCCGGGCGACGTGAGCGACACCGAGTGCCTGGACTCGACCAAGGGTGGCCCGCAGGTGGAGACGTACCTCGAGTCGGTCGTCGTCCCGTGGGTCGATGCGCACTACCGAACCGGGACCGGCTGGGAGGACAGGCTCATCGGGGGGATGTCGATGGGGGGCTACTGCGCCCTTGACCAGGGGCTGCGCCACCAGGACCTGTACGGGACGGTGCTCGCGCTCGAGCCGTACAGCAACCCGGGCTCGGGGGGGCGTGCGATGCTCAGCACGCAGGCCGAGTTCGACGCCCACTCGCCGGGCGTGTACCTGCCGTCCCTCGTGTTCCATCACCCGATGGTGTTCTTCCTGGACTTCGGCGAGGACGCCCGCGGCGGGGACTCCAGCGAGACCGAAGGCCTGGCGCGGCAGCTGCGGGAGCGAGGCCAGCTCGTCGCGCTGCGGGAGGAGCCGGGCCAGGAGCACACCTGGAACATGGCCCGCCAGGGTCTGCCGTACGGGCTGGTGTTCGCGTCCGAGCACCTGCCGTCCGCCGGACGTCGGCTGGCGCCGGGGTGAGGGACGTTCCGGTTGCTGACCACCGGCGGCGGCGTCAGCGCCGCGGCGTGTGCTCGGTCACGTCGACCTGCAGCACACGAGGCAGCGTGCCCCACGAGGTGTAGAGGATCGGCATGACCTCGGCGTCCGTGCCACGAGGCGCCGTGTGCCCCAGCAGCTCGAAGCCCGCGTCCGACCAGTCGGGGTCCCGGCGTCCGTGCTTCGTCACGAGCATGTCGGTGTTCGGTCCCTGCAGCCCGGTGCGCAGCATGGGGGCGGCCTGCTCCAGCTCCCACAGTGCGGGTGCCGAGC
>JBKHWX010000307.1:0-6062 GCA_046566325.1 Actinomycetes bacterium
CGACCTCTTCGTCATCCGCGACACGACCGTCTCGGCCGAGCACGTCTCCGGCCGGGCCGAGCCGCTGCTGGCCGAGATCGCGTCCCTCGACAGCGCGGGGGCCACGCGCAGGATGCAGGAGATCTACTCGGCCCCTATCCAGCTCGAGCTCATCAGCGAACGGCTCAAGGCCGTCAGGGACGCCGGTGTGACAGTCGCCGGGTCGCTGTCCCCGCAGCGCACGCAGCAGCTCTGGAAGACCGTCGTGGACGCCGGCGTCGACCTGTTCGTCATCCGCGGCACGACCGTCTCCGCTGAGCACGTGTCCGGCCATGCAGAGCCCTTGAACCTCAAGCGGTTCATCTACGAGCTCGACGTGCCCGTCGTCGTCGGCGGCTGCTCGACCTACCAGGCCGCGCTGCACCTCATGCGCACGGGCGCGGCCGGCGTCCTCGTCGGCTTCGGCGGCGGTGCTGCACACACCACCCGCGTCACCCTCGGAATCCACGCCCCCATGGCGTCGGCCGTCGCCGACGTCGCCGCCGCGCGTCGTGACTACATGGACGAGTCCGGCGGCCGGTACGTGCACGTTATCGCGGACGGCGGCGTGGGCCGCTCCGGCGACCTGGTCAAGGCGATCGCGTGCGGCGCAGACGCCGTGATGCTCGGGGCGGCGCTGGCACGCGCCGTGGAGGCGCCCGGGCGTGGGTGGCACTGGGGGAGCGAGGCCCACCACGCGCAGCTGCCGCGCGGCGAGCGGGTGCAGGTGGGGACCGTCGCGCCGCTGGCCGAGATCCTCTCGGGGCCCGGGCGGATGGCGGACGGCACCACCAACCTGTTCGGCGCCCTGCGCCGTGCGATGGCGACGACGGGGTACTCCGACCTCAAGGAGTTCCAGCGCGTCGAGGTCGTCGTGTCCCCGTACCAGCCCGGCACGCCTCTGACGCGCAGCTCCTGACGGGCGCTTCGCCGTCCCGACGATGTCGGGCACCAGCGGTGATCGCGGCGCCTCGACACCGGGATGAGAGGCTGAGGCCATGAGATCGCGTCACGGGTCGGCGCGCCTTGGGCCCTCGGAGCGGACGGCTGCACTGGCAGCCATGTCCTCGCGAGAGGTGGACGTGCTCGTCGTCGGCGGTGGCGTCGTCGGCGCGGGCTGCGCGCTCGACGCCGTCACCCGAGGACTCACCGTCGCACTGGTCGAGGCGCGCGACTACGCGTCCGGCACCTCCAGCCGCTCGTCGAAGCTCATCCACGGGGGACTGCGCTACCTCGAGATGTTCGACTTCTCGCTGGTCCGGGAAGCGTTGCGCGAGAGAGGGTTGCTGCTGCAGCGCCTGGCTCCGCACCTCGTGCGGCCGGTGCCGTTCCTCTACCCGCTCACGCGCCGGGTCTGGGAGCGGCCGTACGTCGGTGCAGGCCTCGCGCTCTACGACACCATGGGCGTCTCGGGGGGAAGCTCTCGCGGTCTGCCCCGCCACCGGCACCTGACCAAGGCCCAGGCGCTGCGCGCCGTCCCGAGCCTTCGCAAGGACGCCCTCGTCGGCGCCGTCCAGTACTACGACGGCCTCGTGGACGACGCGCGGCACACGATCACCATCGTCCGGACGGCGGCCGCGTACGGCGCGCACGTCGCAAGCCGAGCGCGGGTGGTCGCCTTTCTCCGCGAGGGCGAACGCGTTGTCGGAGCGCGCATCCGGGACCTGGAGACGGGGAGCGAGCTGCGCGTGCACGCGCGCCAGGTGGTCAACGCCACCGGTGTCTGGACCGACGAGACCCAGGCGATGGTGGGGGAGCGCGGCCAGTTCAAGGTGCGGGCGTCGAAGGGCATCCACCTCGTCGTGCCACGGGACAGGATCCTGTCGTCGACGGGCCTGATCCTGCGGACCGAGAAGTCCGTGCTGTTCGTCATCCCGTGGGGCCGGCACTGGATCATCGGGACGACGGACACCGACTGGCAGCTGGACAAGGCACATCCTGCGGCGTCTGCCGCCGACATCGACTACCTGCTCGAGCACGTGAACCGTGTGCTGGTGACGCCGCTGACGCGCGAGGACGTCGAGGGCGTGTACGCGGGGCTGCGACCGCTGCTCGCCGGGGAGAGCGAGGAGACGTCACAGCTCTCGCGCGAGCACGTCGTGGCGCACCCGGTGCCCGGGCTGGTCGTCGTAGCGGGCGGGAAGTACACGACGTACCGCGTGATGGCGAAGGACGCGATCGACGAGGTCGCGCGGGCGCTCGACTTCGGCGTCGCGGCCAGCTGCACCGAGCAGATCCCGCTGCTCGGCGCAGAAGGCTTTCACGCCGCCTGGAACGGCAGGCGGCGGCTCGCGGAGGCGTCCGGGCTCCATGTCGCGCGGATCGAGCACCTGCTCCGGCGGTACGGGACGCTGACGCACGAGGTGCTGGCGCTCATCGAGCAGGACTCCTCGCTCGCCGAGCCTCTCGACGGCGCCGACGACTACCTCGCGGCCGAGATCGCCTACGCGGCAACGCACGAGGCCGCGCGGCACCTGGACGACGCCCTCACCCGTCGCACGCGCATCTCCATCGAGACGTGGGACCGAGGCGTGTCGACGGCCCCGCACGCCGCCGCGCTGATGGCCAACGTCCTCGGGTGGAGCGAGGAGCAGGTCGCCAGGGAGGTGACCCACTACCTGTCCCGGGTCGCCGCGGAACGTGAGTCGCAGGAGCAGGCGGACGACGAGACCGCGGACTCGGCACGACTCGGGGCGCCCGACATCGTGCCGTTGACGTGACGCCCGGTCAGTCGGCGCCGAACCCGCTCCCGGCCAGCAGGTCGGCGTACTCGGCGTGCCGGTCGATGTAGGCCTTGACGAAGGGGCACTCGGCTACGACCTTCAGGTGAGAGCTGCGGCGGACGTCGTCCAGCGCACCCCGCACGAGCCTGGAGCCGATCCCCTGGCCCTCGTAGGCGTCGTCCACCACGGTGTGCACGAAGGTGATCACCCCCTCCGACAGCCGGTACTGGCTGAAACCGGCCACCGCGCCGTCCACGACCGCCTCGTACCGGTGCTGCTGCCGCGCGTCCCGAACCTCGACCTCACTCATGGGTCCACCCAAGCAGAACCGCTTACGCCGCAGGCGCCCGGCTGCCGCCATTCGACTTCACCTCCCAGGGGGGTCCTCACGTCGCGAGGGTCAGCCTGGGATGACGAGACCCTTCGAGGGCGTGGTGCACCCATACGTTCGGCTCGACGTACACGACATGGTCGTGGACGACGTCGCAGTGCACCGGCACGAGTGCGCCCTCCACGAGGACGTCGCCGGACGTGTCGAACGGAAGGCCCGTCCAGCGACGCCACTCCGCCAGCGTTCCCGAGATGGTCATCGAGCGCGGGCAGACGCCTACGACGCGCCCACCCGCCCGCACGTGCACGCGGAGCCAGGGGTCGACGGGAAGGCCGTCCGGTCGGGCGCGACCGATGTACTCCTGCATGGCCGTCATGGGCTCCCCGGACTTACCCGTCGGCCTCACCGGCGCGACGAGATCGGGGAACCCGAGGCGACGTGCGTTGGCCTTCATCGCCTCGAGCATCCGCGAGGACAGTCCGGTTCCGCGGTGACCCCTCAGGACGGTGATCTCGAGCGCGGACACCGCGTTGGGCCGACGCTGCTGGATCCGGTCCGCCCACGCCCATCTGATGACGCCGTCCCAGCCGTCGGTGGGCAGGCTCGGCCGCCTCACGTCGTCCCCGAAGGCGAACGGCACGCTCAGGGCGCGGGCGACAGCGCGCTCGGCGCCGTCCTGGTGCTGGACTGCGAGCAGCACGAAATCTGGGAAGACCTTCTCGACATCGGCGAAGTAGAGGTCGGCGACCGGGTCCTGCAGCGTGAAGCGAGGCCACTCGTCGGGGAAGTACCACAGCTGTTCCTCCAGGTCCGGTCTTTCCCTGAGGGTCACGACCTCGATGGCTCCGCCCGTCGTGCTCATCCGGTCGCCAGCTCCCCGTCCCGCGCCACGACCCTGCCCTCGTGGACGACGAGCCGGCGGCTCGGGCGGTCCATCACCGCGGCCGTGACGGTGTCGGCCGGGACGACGACGAGGTCGGCCGGGTCGCCGACCGCGAGTCCCCGTTCGGGACGGGACGGTGCACCGCCGGCGCCGCAGATCACGGCACGACCGCCCAGGGTCGCGACCTCGACACAGCTCTCGACCAGGGCGTCCGCGCGGTAGCCGGCCCGGTACGCGAGCTGCCAGGCGCGGTCGAGCATGTCGCCGTTGCCGTAGGGGGACCAGTAGTCGCGGGTTCCGTCCTGGCCCAGACCGACACGGACACCCGCTGACTGCAGAAGGCTGAGGGGCAAGGGGTCTCGCGTGCCCGGCGCGACGGTCGTGACGGCGACGTCGTGCTCGGCGAGCATGTCCGCCAGGGCGCGCTGGCGCTCGGGGTCGACGGTCGAGAGCGCGAAGCAGTGGCTGATCGTGACGAGCCCGGGCATAGAGAGCGCGCGCACCCGCTCGCAGACGAGCTCGATCGTGAATGCTCCGAGATCGCCGCTCTCGTGCAGGTGGATGTCGACTCCGGTGTCGTGTCTCTCTGCGAGGCCGAAGATGACGTCGAGGTGCGAGACGGGGTCGCGGTCGAAGGCGCAGGGGTCGATGCCGCCGACGAGGTCGGCTCCGGCGAGGAGCGCCTGCTCCAGCAGGTCCTCGGTGCCGGGGGACCGGAGGACTCCCGCCTGCGGGAACGCGACGACCTGGACCTCGGCGCGGCCGCGGTGGTGCTCGCGGGCGGCGAGGACGCCGTCCAGCCGGTCGAGGCCGGAGTCGGGGTCGATCTGGGCATGGGTCCGGACGACGGTCGCGCCGTACGCGATCGTCCGCCCGAGGGTGTACGTGGCGCGCTCCGCCACGGTCGCGCCGGCCTCGCGCCAGTGCCGTCGGTCGTTCTCGACGAGGCCGGCGAGATCCGGCTGCGCGGTGTGCTCCCGGAACGGCAGGCCGAGCCGCGTCGAGTCGAGGTGGGCATGGACGTCCGAGAACGACGGGAGCAGGAGCGCGCCGTCCCCGTGCTCGACGGTGATGCCCACCGGAGCCTCGAGGTCTCTGCCTCCGGCAGCGATCCTGCCCTCGAGCACGAGGACGTCGACGGCCGGCTCCGACAGCGACCGCGCCCAGGGGCGGACGTCGCGGAGCAGGAGACTGCCCGGCGAGGCCGGTCCGGACGGGGAGCCGAGCGGCAGCGGCACGGGGCCGACGGTACCTCCTGTATTCGCAGCCGGCTCACGCCTCGACGCGGACGTCCTTCCAGAACGCGATCCGGCCGCGGATCTTGCGGGCCGGAGGCAGCGGGTGCGGGTAGTACCAGGCGGCGTTGGTGCTCGTCGTCCCGTCGTGCTCGAGGGTGTAGTACGACGCGATGCCCTTCCAAGGGCAGACCGTGTGGGTCGACGACTCCCGCAGCAGGTCGGAGCGGACCAACGAGCGCGGGAAGTAGTGGTTCCCCTCGACCACCACCGCGTCGTCGGACTCGGCAACGGTGATCCCGTTCCACACCGCTCTCGCCACCGCTGCCCCGTGTGTCAGACCGTCGTAGGCTCCCGCCGCATCTCAGTCTGACAAGGGGGCGACCCCAGGCATGTGTCAGACCGTCGTAGGCTCCCGCCGCATCTCAGTCTGACAAGGGGGCGACCCCAAGCATGTGTCAGACCGTCGTAGGCTCCCGCCGCATCTCAGTCTGACAAGGGGGAGGATCAGCAGGCCGCGACGTCGGCCGGCTCGTCCCGCCACGACCGCCACAGCGCCGCGTACGAGCCAGCGGCCTGCACCAGGACGTCGTGCGGCCCGATCTCCGTGATCCGCCCGTCCTCCACGACGGCGACCCGGTCGGCGTCGTGCGCGGTGTGCAGGCGGTGGGCGATCGCGACGACCGTCCGGCCCCACAGGACCGCGGACAGCGACCGCTCGAGCTGGCGGGCCGCCCGCGGGTCGAGCAGCGACGTCGCCTCGTCGAGCACCAGCGTGTGCGGGTCGGCCAGCACGAGCCGCGCGAGCGCGAGCTGCTGGGCCTGGGACGGCGTCAGCCCGGTCGCGCCCGAGCCCACCTCCGTCGCCAGCC
>JBKHWX010000308.1:0-8558 GCA_046566325.1 Actinomycetes bacterium
GGTCGGGGAGCTCAGGAGACGGTCGCGACCAGCCCCGGTGACGGAGCCTCGGTGCTTGGGCGGCCCAGCAGGTACCCCTGCACGAGCTCGCAGCCGACCTCCCGCAGCGCCTCCAGCTGTCGGACGCTCTCGACGCCCTCGGCGACCACCTGCACCCCCACCGCCCTCGCGAGAGCCAGCACGCCGCGCACGACGGCCGCCGACCGCTCGTCGTCCGGCAGCGCGGCGATGAACGTCCGGTCGATCTTCAGCTGGTCGACGGGCAGCTGCTGCAGCCAGGCGAGGGTCGAGTAGCCGGTCCCGAAGTCGTCGAGCGCGACGCGGACCCCGAGCTGCCGCAGCTCCGACAGCCGCTCCACCACCTCCGGCACGTTCACGAGGGTCCGGCTCTCGACGACCTCGACGTGCAGGCGGCTCGGGTCGAGCCGGCGGCGGGCGAGCGCGGTCCGGACGGCGCCGAGCAGCCGTGGGTCGACGAGGGTGGCCGCGGCGAGGTTGACGGCGACGTGCAGGTCCTGCCCCGCCACGGCGTCCCAGCCGCTGACCGCCTCGCACGCCGCGTCCAGGGCCCAGAGGTCGAGGTCCACGACGAGACCCGTCTCCTCGGCCAGAGGGAGGAAGGCGGCCGGGTTCAGCAGCCCGAGCCGCGGGTGCTCCCAGCGGAGCAGCGCCTCAGCGCCCGCCACCTCGCACCGGCCGCCCCGCAGCCGGACGACGGGCTGGTACAGCAGGCGCAGCCGGTCCTGCTGGACGGCCGTCGCCAGCTCGGCCTCGAGCGACGGACCGGCCGGCGGCACGCCGTCCGGCAGCTGCGACGAGGTGGAGATCTGGTTGCGGCCGTGCTGCTTCGCCACGTACATCGCGCTGTCGGCGTCCCGCAGCAGCTGCTCCCGTCGTCCGTCCGGACCCTCGTGGACGGCGACGCCCACGCTGGTCGTGACGAGCTGGTCGCGTCCCTCGAGGCGGAACGGCTCGGTGAAGCAGCCGATGGCGCGCTCGGCGAGGTCCCGCGCGGCGACGACGTCGCGGACGCCGGGCAGCAGCACGGCGAACTCGTCCCCGCTCAGCCGGCCGACGGTGTCACCCGGCCGGACGCAACCCCGAAGCCGCGCCGACACCTGGCGCAGCAGCTCGTCGCCCGCGGCGTGGCCGAGCTGGTCGTTGACCTGCTTGAACCGGTCCAGGTCGCAGAACAGGACGGCGACGCCGTCGTCCGGGCCCAGGCCCCGCAGGGTCTCGTCGACGCGAAGGGAGAAGAGCCGACGGTTCGGCAGCCCGGTCAGCGCGTCGTGGAGCGACTGGTGGCGGATGCGGCTCAGCAGCTGGGCCTTGGCGAGGGCGGTTGCGGCCTGGTCGGCGACGCCACCGAGCCGCTCGACCACCTCGTCGACGCTCTCCGGCTCCGTGCCGGCCCGCCAGGCGGTCGTGGCCACGCCGAGCAAGGTTCCGTCCGCGACGAGGGGGACGGCGGTCAGGCGCTCGAGGTGCAGGCTGCGCATCAGCTGCCGGACGACGGCACTGGACCGGGCGAGCGAGAGCACCTGAGGCTGGTGCCGGGTGAGGATCGCCATCAGCTCCGGTGTGCCGTCCAGCGGGATCGGCGTCGACATCAGGAGCTCGTGCTCCTCCGGCGTGAGGCCGACGGAGGCCGCCCCACGCAGCTCGGCGCGGCCGGCGTCCCACAGCAGGACCGAGCCACGGGTGGTGCCGACCACGGTCGGCAGCGCGAGGGCCACCACCTCGGCGACGGACCGGGTGTCGTTCGCGCCCGCCAGGGCGTGGGCGAGGCCGAGCAGGGCCTCGGCACGGCTCTCGCCCCGTCGGCTGTCCTCCAGGGCGATCACGAGGTCGAGCGCTGCAGCCGCATGTCGTGCGTAGGCCTGCAGCAGGGGGCGCTCGTCGGCGACCTGCGGCTGGCCGGGCGCGTACAGGGCGGCCAGGCGTCCGTGCCACCGGCGCGAGGACTCCACGTCCACCGCGACGACGTGCGCGCCGAGCGGCGCCCGTGACAGCAGCGCGGGGGCGAGCTCGGCCGCGGCGTCGTCACTGAGCCCGACGCTGTGGACCAGAGCGGGCCCGCCCCGCGGGGACTCGACCGCGAGCACGTACGAGGGCGCGAGCACCGCGCCCGCGGCACGCTCGGTGATGCGCTGGAGGATGACGTCCAGGCTGTGGGCCTCGACGAGGTCGGACGCGGCGGACTGCAGCGCCTCCAGCTGTCCACGCAGCGCGACCAGCTCGGGCGACACCGCGCCGTTCGCGGCCCGCCTCCGGCGCCACGGCAGCTTCGAGCGCTCGTCCCAGGAGACGCGGTAGAGGCAGCTGTCGTACCCGTCCGACTCGCACTCCGCGTGGTCGATGCGGGCGGGCGGCAGCCCGAAGAGCTGGGGGACGACGGACAGGAGCCCGCGCGCGTACGCGCAGTCGAGCCGGGAGTGCCGGTACCCGTCGTGCAGCCGGTAGCGGATCGTCGCGGAGCTCCGGCGCGCGTCGAGGATCTCCATGGTCGAGGTGGTCGAGAACTTCACCACGGCACCGGGCAACCTGCGGTAGCAGGTGCCCGGCGAGCCGAGGGCCTTGAGGAGCAGGACGAGCGCGTGGTTCACGCCGTTCTGCAGCGCCTCGGTCCCGACCTTGAACATCGTGTCCGGGTCGGCGAGCACCTCGGTGGCGGCCTCGAACAGCCGAATCCTCGTGTCGTAGCCGACCCAGAAGCCGATGTCCTCGAGGTCCTCGGCGCCGTAGGACGTCGCCGCGCGCCGCAGGACCTCCGCGACGGCGGACTCGCCACCACGGCGGCGGACGTGCGCGAGGAGCAGCCGGATGGTGGCGCCCGAGGTCTCCCTCGCCTCTCTGCCCATCTCCTGCCTGCCTCCCTGCGACCCCGCCCGGAGCGGTGGTGGCATCCGTGCCACGCAGCACCTATCGGCGGGTCGGGCCGCCAGCAGATGCACCGGACGGGTGACAGGGCGGGACATGTGCGAGGCGGCGACGCGCGCAGGCGGCGGGGCCGCCGCCCGGGGCGTGACGAGCGTCACGCCCCCGGTTCGCCGGATCGGCTCAACCTCGACACCCATTCGGCCGAATCCCTCTGTGGTGCCGCCGGCGTCGGCAGGCACGAGAACAGGGGAGGAAAAAACACATGCAGCACGCAGCGACGATGGAGAAGCGCTCGACGAAGGAATAGGCGCCGATGGAGGACCTCGCCCCCGAGATCCTCCGGCAGCGCCTCGTCATCGAGGGCTACAGCGTGGAGTCCATCAGCGCCAAGCAGATCGAGTCGTACCTGAGCCGGCTGTCGGAGGTGCTCGGGATGCGCGCGCTGACCGTGCCGGTCACCCACGCCTCGCCGCTCTACGGCTGGGCGGGCTGGATCCACTGGGAGACCTCGGGCGCCCACTTCTACGCCTGGGACACCCCGCGGCTCTTCTTCAGCGTCGACATCTACACCTGCAAGGCCTTCGACGAGGCCGTGGCCGTGCAGTTCACGAAGGAGTTCTTCAACAGCCCCCGGGTCGTCTCGAAGGGCTTCTGAACCATGCCGCTGACCGTCGACGTCGCCACCTCCGAGCAGGAGGTGGACGACGCCCGCAGGCTCGAGGAGGCCGTGTTCGGCGAGGTCTTCGGCAACACGCCGGAGCAGCTCGCCGCCGAGTACGGGCCCTACGAGCACGCCTCGCAGTTCCTGCTCTGCCGGAACGCGTCGTCCGGCTCGGCTCTCGGTGTGGGTCGGCTGATCAGGCCCTCGGACGCCGGCCTCAAGACGCTCGTGGACGTCGCGGCCGAGCCGTGGCGGGCCGACGGGTCGCTGCTGGCGCAGCGGGCCGGTCTCGACCTCGAGCGGACCTGGGACGTCGCCACCCTGGCGGTGCTCCCCTCGGCGCGGCGCGGCGTGGTCAGCGCGACGCTGTACCGGGCTCTCGTCGACGCCATGCAGAAGGCAGGGGCCGTGTCGTGGACGGCGATCGTGGACTGCAAGGTGCTGACCCTGCTGCGCCGGGCCGGCATCAGCGCCGAGCCCCTCCCGGGCCTCGAGCCCGCGCCGTACCTGGGCTCGGTGTCGAGCGTCCCGGTGTTCGGGCACTTCGCCGACATCCGGTTCAGCCCGCTGGCGCCGGCCCCCGCCGGTCAGCCCAGCCGGGCCGCGTAGAGGGACGGCGCGCCGTCCTTCTTGTCCCACGTCACCGCCGACGCGGGCTGGGGCCGACCGTAGAGCCATCCCTGCGCCATGTCGCAGCCGATCGCGGTCAAGGCCCTGGCCTGCTCGGCACGCTCCACGCCCTCGGCGACGACCCTCGTCCCGAGGGCTTCGCCGATGGCGACCACCGCCCGGACGATTGCGGCGTCGTGGCCCACCCGGCTCAGGTCACGCACGAACTCCCTGTCGATCTTCACGATGGAGACCGGGAACCGCTTGAGGTACCCGAGCGACGAGTAGCCGGTGCCGAAGTCGTCGATGGCGACCCGGACGCCCAGCGCGGTGATGTCCGTCAGCGTCTGAAGGGCTGTCTCCGGGTCCTCGACCAGCGCGCTCTCGGTGAGCTCCAGCCACAGCGCCTGACCGGGCACGCCGGACTCCGCGAGCGCGGCCGCCACGGTCCCGACCAGCGAGCGCGCGCCCAGCTGGCGCGCCGAGACGTTCACGGAGACGTGCACGTGGTGGCCCTGGTCGTGCCAGCGCGCCAGCTGCCGCAACGCCTCGCGGATCGCCCACTCGCCCATCGGCACGATCAGGCCGGTCTCCTCGGCGACCGGGATGAACTCTGCGGGAGAGACCTGCCCACGCTCGGGGTGGTTCCACCGCAGCAGGGCCTCGTAGCCGACGACGGCGCCGTCCGAGAGGGCGACCAGGGGCTGGTAGAGCAGCTCCAGCTCGTCCCGCTCGACCGCGTACCGGAGCGCCATCTCCGTGCTGATCCGGCGCTGCACCCGCTCCCGCAGGCTCGCGTCGAAGACCGCGATGCGGCCCCGTCCCTTCGTCTTCGCCTCGTACATGGCGATGTCCGCGTCGCGGACGAGGTCCTCGCCGGTGACCGGACGTGAGTGCCGGTCGAGGGTCGCGATGCCGACGCTCGCGGACAGGAACAGCTCTCCGACGCCGAGCGTGAACGGGTGGCTCAAGCACGCCAGGAGCCGTTCGGCGACGCGGACCGCCGCGTCCGTGTCCACCCGGGTGAGGACGACGAACTCGTCTCCACCGAGGCGCGCCATCATCTCCCTCGGAGCCAGGGCTCCGCTGAGCCGGCGCGCGACCTGGGCGAGCAGCTCGTCCCCGAGCTCGTGACCGTAGGAGTCGTTGACGAGCTTGAACCCGTCGAGGTCGAGGAAGAGGACGGTGACCGGGTCGCTCCCGCGCGACCACGCGCCGTCCAGGCACTCGACGAGCGCGGCCCGGTTGGGCAGGGACGTGAGCGAGTCGTGGCGCGCCTGGTGCATCGCGGCCGCCTCGCTGTCGGCAAGACGGTTGATCGCGTAGTGCATGCGGACGACGACCGCGAGGACGACGGCCCCGGACAGGACGAGGCGGCCGGCGAGGTCGGTCGTGGACCGGACCGGCACGAGGACCGGCGTGACGCTCACGGCGAGCACCGAGACCGCGATGATGACGGTCCGCATGGCGTCCCAGCGGGTCGAGCGCTCGCGATGGTCCCGCTCGGCCATGCTGTGCATCGACGGGTGCAGCGCGGCGGCGGCCACGGCTCCGAACGCGAAGAAGTACGGCAGGTCGATGACCGGCCGCTGGAGCGACCCGACGCCGCTGTCGACCGCGGCGTAGGCCACGTCGCCGACGAAGAAGCCGACCATCGCGAGCATGAACAGGTTGAAGGCCGTGTTGTGCCGGGTCTGCGTGAAGACCATCTGCAGCAGCACCGCGAGCAGCACGGCGTCGAAGACCGGGTACGACGCGAACAGCACCCGGTGCACCGCGGAGAGGCCAGGAAGCTGCAGTGCGGGCACGATGAACGCGCTCCACGCGGCCAGGGCCGCCCCGAGGCCCACGATGAGCGCGTCCGACAGCGACGACCAGTCGCGCCGTCCCCGCCGCGCCGCGAGCCAGCCGAGGATGGCGAGCAGGAAGAACCCGTAACCGCAGAGGGTGAACAGGTCGGGGATCAGGTGCGTCGCCCGGAACTGGCGATCGGATACGCGGAGCGCTCCGCCGACGAGGAAGGCGACGCTGGTCGCCGTCATCGCGAGCCAGGAGCGGGCGGCGACCGGCCGGTGCCTGAGCGTGCCGACGACCGTCGCGGCGGCACACGTCAGACCCGCGATGGCGAACGCCACCATCGCTGCCTCTGACGCCGGTGCAGCCCAGTAGACCGCGCCGGCGGTGAGGCAGATGGTCAGGGCCAGCCCGGAGTAGAAGGTCCAGCGGGTCCCGCACGGCCACCTCGCGTCGATCGAGCGGTGCACCGCGAGCAGCATGCTCACGTCGTCCTCCTCGTAAGACGCGGGTCGGGTAAGACGATCACGCCGTCCCAATCGGCATGCGACGTGCCGGCGTGCACGCAACCCGCCGGGCGACCACGAGAATCACCCAGGAGGTGGAAGGCGGATGTGGCGGATCGCGGCGGCAGGAGCCGCCGTCACGCTCGCCCTGGGCCTCGTCTCGCCGGCCGTCGCTCTGGCGACGCTGGTGCGGGTCGCACCTGTGCTGGTCTTCCTGGTGGCTGCCACGGCGCTTGCGGAGCTGGCGGACGTCGCCGGTGTCTTCGACGCGGTCGCCGTCGGCGCCGGCCGCCTCGCGCGGGGCTCCGTTCTGCTGCTGTTCCTGCTGGTCGTGGTGGTCGGGACCCTCACCACCGTCCTGCTCAGCCTCGACACCACGGCTGTGCTCCTGACCCCCGCCGTGGTCGCGCTCTGCGACCGGCTGGACGTCGACGTCGTCCCGTTCGCCCTCGCGACGCTCTGGCTCGCGAACACGGCCAGCCTGCTGCTTCCGGTGTCGAACCTGACGAACCTGCTCGCCGTCCAGGTGCTGCCGTCCTGGGGGGCCGTCGACTTCGCCGCCCTGATGTGGGCACCGGAGGTCGCGGCCGTGCTCGTCACCACGGGGTTGCTGCTCGTGCTCTTCGGTCGACGGCTGCGGGTCCGGTTCGACGTCGGGAACGGTCGGGTCGTCCCCGACGTCGTCCTGTTCCGGTGGGCGGTTGCCGCCTGCGCGGCCTTCGCGGTCCTCGTCGTCGCCGAGGTCGACGTGGCGCTGGCCGCCTCCGTCTCGGCGGGCGGCCTCGCCCTCGTGACGGCCCTGAGGAGGCGGGGGACGCTGCGCTGGTCGCTGCTGCCGTGGCGCCTCGTCGTCGCGGTGGCGGGGCTGTTCGTCGTGGTGGACGCCGTCAGGGGCCTCGGTCTGGACCGGCCCGTCGCCGTCCTCGCGGGCTCGGGCACCGACCTGCCGGCCCTGCTCCGGCTCGCCGGAGTTGCTGCCCTGGCCGGTAACGCCGTGAACAACCTGCCGGCCTACCTGGCCCTCGAGCCCGCCGCCGGTGACTCGCCGGGACGGCTGCTGGCCGTGCTGGTCGGCGTCGACGCGGGGCCGCTGGTCCTTCCGTGGGCGTCCCTCGCCACGATCCTGTGGCTCGATCGCTGCCGGTCACGCCACATCCGGGTCCCTCCGCTGCGGCTCGCTCTGGGGGGCCTGCTGCTGGCAGTGCTCGTCGTGCCCGCGGCCGTTGTCGCCCTCTCGTGGATGGTCGGCGCGGTCTGAACCCTTCAGTCCTACGCCCGGGACGGCTGGGGAGGGCAGGGACGGCTGGGACGGCACGCCGCCTGGCTAGGCGCTGCCGCCGAGGGCGTCGCGGCACAGCAGGACGAGCCGTGCGGCTTCCCCGCGGTACTCCAGCAGGGCGCGGACCCGTTCGGGGGAGGCGTCATTGACCGAGGCCTCCTGCGCCAACCGCTGGACGACGTCGGCCTGCTCCCGGATGGCGGCCGACGGCCAGTCCTTGGCCTCCACGGCGATCTGGCCGGCCACCTCGGCCACCCGGCTGCGGACGACCTCGTCGAACTCCTGGTAGGGCTCCTGCCCGAGGGGCTTCAGGGAGTCATCCGCGTACGCGATGGCCGAGATCGCCTGCTGGCACCCGTCCCCCTGGTCGGTGTAGCTCTCGAGCGGGTCCGGCGGCCGCTGCGAGCAGGCGCTCGCGGTGACCAGGGCAGCCAGTGCCAGCCCGGTGACGGCAGCGGCGCGACGTGACCTGGTCCCTCTGAGCACGCGGGAATGGTAGGGCGGGAGCGCCTGGCCGCACCGGTCCAACAGCAGGAGTCCAACGGCACAGGTCCAACAGCAGCCGCAGGGGTCCCACAGCAGGAGTCCAACAGCAGGAGTCCAACAGCAGGAGTCCAACAGCAGGGGTCCGTCCCGGAGCAGCGGTCCAACGGAGATGCTCACCAACGCTGACTGCCTACTGAACGCACGTCCTGTCAGCAGCCGGGGAGGGGTT
This sequence comes from Actinomycetes bacterium, assembly GCA_046566325.1. Lineage (GTDB taxonomy): Bacteria > Actinomycetota > Actinomycetes > Actinomycetales > BWSM-131 > BWSM-131. The sequence goes on from JBKHWX010000308.1 coordinate 8,445, forward strand.
CGGGGGAGGCGGTGACCTGGGTGCCGAGCAGGGTGGTCCACCGGATGGACCCGTCGGCCTGCCGGTGGGTCTTCCACAGGCCGAGGGTCTTGTGCTGGTGGTGGCGTCGGCACT
>JBKHWX010000309.1:0-4449 GCA_046566325.1 Actinomycetes bacterium
TCCGGCCCTCGGCGTCCGCGCCGATCCTCACCCGTTGGATCGTCGGAGTGCGGTAGCCGACGAGGGAGAACATCTGCTGGCGGGTCAACGCCAGCTTCACCGGCCGGCCCGGCAGCTTGCGCGCCGCCATCGCCGCCAGGACGTTGTGGGCGTGCGGCAGACCCTTGGAGCCGAATCCCCCGCCGACGTACGGCGAGATGACGCGCACGTCCTGCTGAGGGAGCCCGAAGACCTGGGCCAGCGTGCTCGCCACACCGTGCGCGCCCTGCGTCGAGTCGTGGACGGTGAGCCGGGGCCGCTCCTCCCCCTCGTCCCACGTGGCGATGCAGGAGTGCGGCTCCAACGGGTTGTTGTGCTCCATGGGCGTGGAGTAACGCTGGTCCACGAGCACCGCGGACGAGCGCAGCGCCTCCCCGACGGGGCCCTCGTCGGTGTCAGTCGGGAAGCCCGCGTTCACCTGTTCCGGCGCGTACAGGTCCGGGTGGTCCTCGCGCAGCCGGGTGTCATGCGGGTGCTCGTCGTACCCGATCCGCACGAGCTCGGCGGCGTGCCGCGCCACCTCCGGCGTCGTGGCGACCACGCACCCGACGATCTGCCCGCGGAACGCGACGCCGGGCGACTGGAGAAGGGTGTACTCGCCGTCGGAGGTGTCGGCGAGCTCGGGTGCGTTGAGGTGCGTCATCACCAGCAGCACACCCTCCACGGCCTCGGCCTGACCCGTGTCGACCACGGTGACGCGGCCGCGGGCGACGGTGGCCTGCAGGGCGTACAGGTACGCCGGGTTCTCGACGAGCTGCTCGTAGGCGTAGCGCGCCATCCCACGGACCTTGACCTTGCCGTCGACCCGGCGGACGTCGGTGCCGACCGCCGAGGGAGTCTGCGTGAGAGTCATGACCGCTCCCCTGCCACGTTGGCCAGTCCGCGCAGCGTCGCGGTGATCGTGTTGCGGGCCATCGGCACCTTGAAGGCGTTCTCGCTCAACGGTCGGGCCCGGGCGAGCTCGGCGTCGGCAGCCGCCCGGAACCTGCCCTCGGTCGCCTCGCGGCCGCGCAGCGCCTCCTCCGCCAGCGTGGCCCGCCACGGCTTGTGCGCCACGCCGCCGAGCGCAATCCGGACGTCGCGCACCACGCCGTCGTCGACGTCGAGGACCGCAGCGACGGAGACCAGCGCGAAGGCGTACGACGCCCGGTCGCGCACCTTGCGGTAGGCGGAGCGTCGCGCGGCCGGGAGCGGTCCCAACTCGACGGCCGTGACGAGCTCGCCCTGCGCCAACGTGGTGTCGCGCGACGGGTCGTCGTCGGGCAGCCGGTGAAGGTCCCCGAAGGGGATGCGGCGCTCCCCGGCGGACCCGAGCACGACCACCTCGGCGTCGAGGGCGGCGAGCGCCACCGCCATGTCCGACGGATGCGTGGCCACGCAGTGCTCGGACGCCCCCAGGATGGCCAGCGTCCGGTTCACACCCTCGACGGCCGGGCATCCCGTGCCCGGCTCGCGCTTGTTGCACGGGGTGGTGACGTCCTGGAAGTAGCGGCACCGAGTCCGCTGGAGCAGGTTGCCGGCGGTTGTCGCCATGTTGCGGATCTGGCCCGAGGCACCGGCCAGCAGTGCCTGCGAGAGCACCGGGAAGTCACGACGCACCGACGGGTGGGCCGCGAGGTCGCTGTTGCGCACCGCCGCGCCGATCCTCAGTCCGCCGTCATCGCGGGTCTCCACCCGGTCGAGCGGGAGCCCGCTGACGTCGACGAGCAGGTCGGCGGCCGCGACGCCGAGCTTGAGGTGGTCGACGAGGTTCGTGCCGCCGCCGAGGTAGGCGGCGTCCTGACGGCCGGTGACACGCTCGACGGCCTCCGCCGGGTCGAGAGCCTGCTGGTACGCGAACGGCCTCACCGCCCCGCCACCTGGCCTCGCTGCGCGGCGACGTCGCGGATCGCCTCCACGATCCCGACGTACGCGCCGCAACGGCACAGGTTGCCGCTCATCCGCTCGCGGATCTCCTCGTCGCTCAGCAGCACGGGCTCACTGGCCGTCGCACCGGGATCCGTCACCAGGCTCGGGTGCCCGGCGGCGGCCTCCTCGAGCATGCCCACGGCGGAGCAAATCTGGCCCGGTGTGCAGTAGCCGCACTGCAGACCGTCGTGCTCGACGAAGGCCTCCTGCAGCGGGTGCAGGTCCCCGCCGTCGTCGAGGCCTGCGGCCGTCACCACGTCGCGGCCCTGCTGGGCCACCGCGAGGGCCAGGCAGCTCAGGGTGCGGCGACCATCGACGAGGACAGTGCAGGCACCGCACTGGCCGTGGTCGCAGCCCTTCTTCGGCGACGTCACCGACAGCCGGTCGCGCAGCGCATCGAGGAGCGAGGTCCGGGTGTCCACCGTGGCGGTGCGGGACGACCCGTCGACGGTCAGGGTCACGGTGGCCTCGATGGCTTCGATGGCTTCGATGGCTTCGATGGCTTCGTGCACGGACTGGCCATACCCGGCCCTTCCGGCCACAAACGCGGTGCCGACTTGTTCGCCGAGGCGTCCCGTCCTGCGCTGCCCTTCCCAGAACGGGACGCCTCAGCGTCCTCCTACTCGCGGAACGGGACGCCTCGGCGGCATCGCGAACGCAGGACGGGACGCCTCAGCGGCGACGGCGGAGGGCACGGGGCGGCTCCGGCAGGAGGGGGGCGGCGTCCTCGTCCTCGACGCGGGGCCGGACGTGTACGGCGGTCACGGGCGAGGCCAAGGCCTGTTCACCGTCCTCGAGCCACGCCTCGAGGTCCGGTCGTCGTAGCCGCGCGCCGGACAGGGCCGGGATCAGCACCGATGAGGCGAGCCCCACGACAGCGAGCGCCAGGGTGACCACCAGCCCGACGGTGACCCCGATCGCCGGGTCCGCCCGGGACCCGGCGACCGCCAGCACCACCGGCCCGACCGCGAACGCGGCCGCCGAGCGGAGCAGCTCCACGAGCGCGAACGCTCTGCCGAGGAGCTGTGAGGGCACACCCATGGCGGCCAGGAACAATCCGGGCGACACGGTGGCGCCGGCACCGAAGCCCAGCAGGAACGCCGCTGTCGAGACGCCCACGCCGGGCTCGGCGGACCCGCCCACCAGCAGCACCACGGCGGCCGCCACCAGGCAGAGCAGTCCGGCGTTCACGAGGACCGGAACGTACCGGGTGGGGAACACAGCGCCGAACGTCACCGCTGCCATGAGGAGTCCGAACGGCATCGGCCAGAAGACGACACCGACGGCCAGCGGACCGTGCCCGCCTACCTCCTGGAGCGAGGTCTGCAGGAGCTCCAGAACCGTCACGAACACGGCCCCGGCAAGCATCGCCACGACGGTTCCCGTGACCGGCAACTGTGTCGACAGCGCCCTGACAGGCATCAGCGGCACGCGCCTGCGGTACTCGACGACGACGAGAACCGCCAGCGTCGCGACACCGAGGACGAACGGCATCAGGAACGCAGGCGAGGACAATGACGCCCGGACCAGGACCGACGTGCCGGCGAACGTCAGCAGCGTCGCAACCAGCGCGAGCGTGATGGCCGGTACGTCGACGGGCAGGTCGGGGTCGGGCGGTTCGAAGCGGACGTATCCCAGCCAGGCGACCGCCCAGCCCACGGCGCCGACGCCGGCGGCCAGAGCGAACAGCAGCCGCCAGCTGCCGGACGCTGCGACCACGCCGCCCACGAGCGGGCCGACGGTCGTGGCGCCGAACAGCCCCACATTGACGATCGCCACGGTGACCGGGAGCCGGCCCACGCCGAACCGGGTGACCAGCGGCGGCAGAGCCGAGATCAGCATGAAGCCCGTCGCGGCTCCCTGCAGGACCCGCCCCGCAAAGAAGGTCTCCGCGTTCGGAGCCGCAGCGGCCAACACCGAGCCCACCACGAACAGCATCTCGTAGCCGAGGAACAGTCGCCGCTGGACGTAGCGCTGTGCCAGCTGCGCGGCGAGCACGGCCCCGAAGGCATAGCCCGCGTTGCTCATGCCCTCGGCGAGCTGCAGCTCCAGACGGCCGGCCCCCAGCGCTTTGCCGACGACGGCGCTCACCGGAAGCGCGGCCGTGCTCAGCACGATGTTCGGGCAGAGTCCCAGGAGCGCGACGCCGACGGCGAGTCCGTACCTGCCCTCGTACCGTCTGACCACGCATGTGCTCCGTTCCCTCCGCGGCGACCTGCGCACCGCAGATACCCGCGCCCCGCGCTCGGCACACTCTCGAGGGCGACGCGCCACTCCCCGCGTCCGGTCAAGCGCGGAGGCTCGCTACCCGTGCCCTGGATCAGGCCCAGGCCGCGGAGCCCCTCGCCAGTGCTCGCCAGACGCGCCGGGTCAGCCTCTGGGGGCTCGCCAGACGCGCCGGGTCAGCGTCCCGGGGCTCGCCAGACGCGCCGGGTCAGCCTCGCGGGCCTCGCCAGACGCGCCGGGTCAGCGTCCCGGGGCTCGCCAGACGCGCCGGGTCAG